>DASXXL010000803.1:0-2897 GCA_036503085.1 Pyrinomonadaceae bacterium
GACCAAGGCGCTGCGCGAGTTCTACACGAAGTTTGAAGGCGACCTGAAAGAGTTTCAACGCTACATCAAGGACATCAAAGAGAAGAGCGTCCCTACGGAAGAGGTGTGTTTGAAGTGCAACACGCCGGGCATGGTGCAGAAGTGGGGCCGCTTTGGTCCATATCTCAAGTGTCTTAGCTGCGAAGCCACGCGTGACGCGGAGCCGCCCGCCGGTTCCGACGGCGCCGGAGCTTCAACCGAAGCCGCTGCGAATGGTGAAGAGGCCGAGCCGGAAGTGTGCGAACTTTGCGGCAAGCCGATGCAGTTGAAGCGCGGACGTTTTGGTCCATTCCTCGGCTGCACTGGTTATCCCGAGTGCCGCAACATTCGCAAGATCGGGAAGACGGGCGTTGTTGCGCCCGCGCCGGTACCGCTCGACGAGAAGTGTCCGGTTGACGATGCGCAGCTCGTGAAGCGTTTCGGACGCTACGGCGAATTCATCTCCTGCTCGAATTATCCGAAGTGCAAATACATCAAGCAGGAGACGGTCGGCGTGTCGTGTCCGCGTCCGGGTTGCAAGGGCGAGATCGTCATCAAGAAATCGAAGCGCGGCAAAGTCTTCTACGGCTGCTCGGAATATCCGAACTGCAACATCGTCTACTGGGACAAGCCGGTGAATGACACGTGCCCGCAGTGCAACGCGCCGTTCCTGCTGGAGAAGACGACGAAGAAGCAAGGCACTTTCCGCTACTGCGCCAACGAAGAGTGTGGTTATCGCTCGAACCAACCGCTCGAGACTACCGAAAAACCGCAATCTGTGTTACACAGATGACCCGGATTCCAAACCGTAACGTCAAACTGAAAACTTAGGAGACCCACCATGACTGTTCGGCGCTATACAGCAATAGTGCTGCTTTTGATCTTTGCCGTCTGCCCCGTGACGCTGTTTTCGCAAACGGCTACGCAGCCTGCGGCGCAAACATCCACGCAGGTAGCCGCGCCCGACGCAAACGATCTCATCGCGCGCATCAGGGACGAAGGCATGAACCACTCGCAGGTGATGCAGGCCTTGAGTTACCTGAGCGACGTCATTGGACCACGCCTGACCGCGTCGCCCGGCATGAAGCGCTCGAACGAGTGGACGCGCGATCAGTTGACAAAGTGGGGCTTGCAGAACGCGCACCTCGAAGCGTGGGGACCGTTTGGCCGCGGCTGGACGCTGACGAGATTCTCCGCGCAGGTGAGCTCACCGACTGCGTTTCCCGTGATTGCTTATCCTAAAGCGTGGTCGCCGAACATCGCGCCGCTCACGGCCGACGTTGTTTACGTCGACGCGAAAACGGAAGCGGATCTCGACAAGTACAAAGGCAAACTCAACGGCAAGATCGTTTTGACTGCGCCGATGCGCGAAGTGCCTGCGCACTTCGATCCGCTCGGCACGCGCCTGAACGAAAAGGACCTGCTCACACTCGCCGACGCGCCCGAACCGCGTGCCGGTGGACCGGCTCGCACTAACTTCGCGAACGCCGCGTCGGCTTTTCGCGCTGCGCAATCGTTTGCAAACGCGCGTATGCGTTTCTTCGATCAGGAAGGCGCGGCTGTTTTGATCGATCCGAGTCGCGGCGACGGCGGCACGATCTTCGTGCAGTCGGCGCAGACTGTACCGCCGGCGCAAGATCCGGCGCCTGGTCCTAATGGCTTCCCGCGCGGCACTCCGCCGTACGACAAGAGCCAGCCCAAGGTCATTCCGCAACTCGTGATGGCGATCGAACACTACAATCGCATCGTGCGCATGTTACAAGCCAATGAGCCGGTCAAGATGTCGGTCGAGCTCGCAGTCGCGTGGCAGGACCAGGATCTGATGGGCTACAACACGGTCGCCGAAATTCCCGGCACGGATCTGAAAGACGAGATCGTGATGCTCGGCGGTCACATGGATTCGTGGCACTCCGGCACCGGCGCGACCGACAACGGCGCGGGTGTTTCCGTCGCGATGGAAGCCGTGCGGATCATTCAAGCGCTTGGTCTGAAGCCGCGCCGCACGATTCGTATTGCGTTGTGGACTGGTGAAGAACAGGGACTGCTCGGTTCGCGCGCTTATGTTGCCGAGCACTTCGGTATCATGCAAACTCCGACGACTTCCGCCGTGCCCTCGACCGGCCCGAACGCTAACGGTATGGGCGGCGGCGCGGGTAACGGAAACGGCAATGGCGCGGCGCAGGCTACACCAGTACTCGTGAAGAAGCCTGAGTACGACAAACTCAGCGGCTACTTCAATCTCGACAACGGTACCGGCAAGATTCGGGGCGTCTACTTGCAAGGCAACGAAAGCGTGCGCACGATCTTCCGTCAATGGCTCGCGCCGTTCAGAGACATGGGCGCGGCGACGCTGTCGATCTCAAACACCGGCGGTACGGACCATCTCTCGTTCGACGGCATCGGGCTACCGGGTTTTCAGTTTATTCAGGATGAGATCGAGTACGACACGCGCACGCACCACTCGAACCAGGACGTGTTTGATCGTATTCAGGCTGATGACATGAAGGAGGCGGCGACGATCATGGCGGCGTTTGTGTATCAGACGGCGATGCGCGATGAGAAACTGCCGCGCAAACCCGCGCCGGGTTCGCGCTAATTCATTACCTCCGCGATCTCCTGGCCAAAGGTGATCCAGAAGCGATTGAGGTCGCGGATGATTAGTTCGTGCATGCCGTAGAAGGTATCGTGCGGTGGTTCGACGACGTCGACGCGCTCTTTCAAACTTTGATAGAGCTCGTCGACGTTGTCTGTATAGACGTATAAATCAACTTCGCGTCGCCACTTGTCGCTCGTAGTGCCGTCGGTCCTGAACATCACCCACGTTTCGCCGAACGACACGATCGCAAAGCTGTAATTGTCCGTATCTCCGAGTCCGTACG
>DASXXL010000804.1:0-2549 GCA_036503085.1 Pyrinomonadaceae bacterium
TCGAAGCCTTAGCTCGCGAGTTCGACTTGACCTTCGAGCCGGTTCAGGACGCCTCGTTTAGAGACTATGACGTGGTAATCAACACGACTCCGGTGGGTTCGGGAGAACTTGTCGGACGGACGCTTGCGGTAGCTGACCAGTTGGCCGGCGCGAGACTCGTTTACGATCTCATCTACAATCCGATCGACACGCAGTTTCTGAAAGAAGCGCGCGAAGCTGGTTGCGAAACGCTCGGCGGCCTCGAAATGCTCGCTACTCAAGCCGAGCTTCAATTCGAACTCTGGACCGGAAAGTCGCCCGCGACCTCGCTCATGTACGACGCCGGTCTAGCCGCTCTCAGGCACTAACGTTCCCTGTTATACTCAAACGCAGTGAACGACCGCTACAGCCGACAAATCCTGTTCAATCCCATTGGTGAAGAAGGACAGCGCAAACTCCTCGCGGCGCGTGTGCTGATCGTTGGCTCAGGTGCTTTAGGAACCGCGCACGCCGAAGCGCTCTGCCGCGCAGGCGTCGGCCGCATTCGCATCGTCGATCGCGACTTCGTCGAACCGTCAAATCTGCAGCGCCAGACGATGTTCACTGAAGCCGACGCCGAGAAGCGTCTGCCGAAAGCCATCGCCGCCGCGGGCCACTTGCGCGAGATCAATTCGAGTATCGACGTCGAACCACACGTCGCGGACGTCAATCATTCCAACATCGAACAACTGATTACTGATTGCGACCTCGTGCTTGACGGCACCGACAACTTCGCGACGCGTTATCTCATCAATGACGCTTGCGTGAAGCACGAAACAAACTGGATCTACGGCGCGGCCGTTGGTTCGTACGGCGTCACGATGACGATTCGCCCGCACCAAACCGCCTGCTTGCGTTGCGTGTTTGAAGAAGCGCCGCCTGCGGCGAGCGTGCCGACCTGCGACACCGCCGGAGTGATCATGCCGATCATCAGCGTCGTCTCCGCGGTCCAGGTCGCGGAAGCCCTGAAACTCCTGACCAACAACTTCGACGAACTGCATGGCTCGCTGATGCAATTCGACGTCTGGAAAAACGAGTGGCGCAAGATCAAACTCGCCGTGCCGCATCCGGACTGTCCGACGTGCGGCCTGGGCCAGTTCGAAACTCTTTCACCGACGTCAGCCGAAACTGCCGCCGTGCTCTGCGGCCGCGACGCCATTCAGATATCTCCGTCACAACCAACGACCGTCAACTTCTCATCGCTTGCCGAACGACTTCGTCCCGCCGGCGACGTGAAGTTCAATGAATATCTCTTGCGTTTTAAGACTGGACCATTTGAGCTGACCGTTTTTCAGGATGCGCGCTCAATCGTGCGCGGCACGGACCAAATCGCTACTGCCCGTTCGCTCTACGCCAAGTACATAGGAAACTGACCAAACGATGATCACCAAAACACGAAGAAGCATCCCCGTCGTAATTACCTGTCTGCTCGTGCTGCTCGCATTCGCGGGCGTGCACGCGGGACAACCGATGCTCTGGGAAACGAGCGGCCGCGCCGAACTGCTCAAGGGCGATGCTCGGGGCGTTTCGATCAGCGACACGGGCGTGTTGATGCTCGCGCCGAAGCTCAATGAAGTTTTCAACACGCAGCAGACATACGTTTGGTCCACCGCGATCGATAACCAGGGCAACGTCTATCTCGGCACCGGACACGACGGCAAGACTTTCAAGATCACTGCGAACGGCGCCGGCTCGCTGTTGTTTGATGCGCCGGAGCTCGACGTTACCGCACTCGCGATCGGACGCGACGGTTCGGTCTTCGCCGGCACGTCGCCGGATGGCAAGGTCTATCGCATCGGCGCGGACGGCAAAGCAGACGTCTACTTCGATCCCGGCGACAAGTACATCTGGTCGTTAGCGGTGATGAACGATGGTTCGCTCGCTGTCGGCACCGGCGACAGCGGCAAGCTCTATCGCGTGAAAACAGCAGGCGCGACGCCCGAATCTTCGTTGCTCGTGAACACGACGCAAACGCATGTCATCTCGCTGGCCGTAACTCCCAACGGAGATCTGATCGCCGGCACAGATTCCGGCGGACTCGTGTTGCGCGTCTCGCCCGAAGGCAAAACCTTTGCTTTGTTCGATACGCAACTCCGCGAGATTCACGCGCTCGCGCCCGCGGCCGATGGTTCGATCTACGCGCTCGCACTGAGCGACGCCGCTTCAACTGCGCGTGCTCCCGCGACAGCGCCCGCGCCGACACCCCAACCAACCGATACCACGGTCACGACCACGTCCGTCACGATCACGGCGCTCGACGAGAGTGGACAACCGACGCAAAGCCAAACCGGAACGACGCGCAGCCGCAGCGATCTTTCCAATGCGCGCAGCGCTGTGTTTCGCATTCTTCCCGACGGCGCGACCGACGTTGTTTGGAGTTCACCGACCGTAACCGCTTTTGCGATCGCTCCGTCGTTACAAGCAGGCAGCGTGTTGATTGGCACCGCCGACAAAGGACGCATCTATTAAGTCACGAACGACGGGCGTGACACGTTGCTGCTGCAATCTCCCGAGGGACAGATCTCGTCGCT
>DASXXL010000805.1:0-12034 GCA_036503085.1 Pyrinomonadaceae bacterium
CGCGAAAGCGATGGCTTACGCGCTGAACAAACCGTTCGTCGGCGTGAATCACATCGAAGGTCACATCTACTCGGTCGCATTCGAGAACCCGCCGATCGAGTATCCGGCGGAAGCGCTGATCGTCTCGGGCGGACACACAAACATCTTCTTTATTCCCGAACCCGGCAAGTACAAGGTGCTGTCGCGCACGCGTGATGACGCGGCGGGCGAAGCGTTCGACAAAGTGGCGAAGCTGCTCGGGCTCGGTTATCCCGGTGGACCAATCATCGAGCGACTCGCGCGCGAAGGCGATCCGCAGGCGGTACCGTTTTCCTTGCCGCGCATGGGCGACGGCTTGCCGGATTTCAGTTTCAGCGGTTTGAAAACGGCGGTGACGAAGCACGTGCGCGAGAGTGGATTGCGACCCGTAGAAAACGGCGACGAGCCGTCGCAGGAGATCAAGGATCTCGCGGCGAGTTTTCAGCACACGGTGGTGCGGTCGTTGGTGAAGACGATGGAACGCGTTGCGGAAGAGAACTATCCGAAGACTCTGATCATCGCGGGTGGCGTGGCTTGTAACGGGAAGTTGCGCGAGGTCGCACGCGAGACGGCGTCGCGGCTTGGACTGCCCGTCTATTTTCCTTCACCGCATCTCTCAACCGACAACGCCGCGATGATTGCCGCCGCCGGTACCGTAAAACTCCAAGCCGGGCAACACGACGCGCTCGACCTCAACGCCGACGTCACCCTTCGTCTACAAAACATCGGCCTCGCTGAAGAAGCCGCAAAACGCGCTGGCGCCCGCTATCGTCTCTAACTTTGCACAGGGATTTAAGAGATGGCCTCGTCACGCGAGGCCTGGGTGGGCCTTATCAACCCTCTATCGTGCTCATCGCGGTGACGGCACGTTTCTCATACGCGGCAATGGTGGCGATGTTTTTCTTCTCCACCTCCGTTAACGCCGCGTCGGTAAAATTCGGGTCGGCTTTGTACCAGTCGAAACTCGAAAAGTATTTTTGCAGCCACGGCTCCTTGAACACCTTGCCGTGACGCGCGTAAATCTCGTCGCGCATCTGCTTCGCGTCTTCGAGAAACAGTCCTTCCAAAAGCGTCCGCGCGATCGGCTTCGTGCTCAACTCCTGGTGAATCCGGTTCTCGTAAGCAACGATAGTCTCGACGTTGGTTTTGTCGTTGCCCGAAAGCTCTTCGTCTTTGAAATTTTCATCCGGCGCGTACCACGGCTGCGAGTAGAAATACTGCTGCAACCACTCGGCGCGAAACTGCCGCCCGTGACGCGCGTAGATCTCGTTGCGCAATAGACGCAGCTCGTGCAGGCTCAAACCCTGCAGCATCTGCTCGGTGACGGCCCGGTTTTCGAAATACTCCATGTCGCCGGGCAACAACGCGACGTTGCGCTGTTTCTTCTGCGCACCACTGAGTATCTCGATATTCTTGACTTCAATCGGCGTGAGCTTCTTCGCGTCGTACTTGTCACTCGGAACATACCAGTAACGCTCGTCGAAATACTTTTGCAGCCACGGGTCATCGTCAAAACGCTTCCCATGAATCGCCTCGACCTCGGCGATTAACACTTTCCACTCAGCGCCGCTGTGCTTGCCGAGTTTCTTCGCCGGAATAGCGCGGTCGCGCCATAAACGCATGTCGCCTGGTTGAATCGTCTCGTGCTTCACGGCCTCCGCAATGCGAATCACATCGAGACTACGACGCTCCGTGTCGTTAAGCATCGCGTTCGTGAAATCCGGATCCGGCTTGTACCACGACTGGTCCTTCAAGAAGGCACTGATCTCAGTGTCCTTAAAGACGCGTCCGTGACGTCCAAAGACTAAACCACGCAGTAGTTTCAATTCGTAGAGTTCGAGGTTCTGAACCTGGGCTTGCTTAATGGGGTTACTGCGGAAGTTGTAATCCTTCCACGCGTCCATCGGATCCTGTGCGAATGCAGTGAGCGATGGGACCGCAGGCGTTTCGCCTGCAAACGTGCGGGAGCGCCCCGATGGCAGCGTTGCAGGCGAGACGCCTGCGCTCCCAAGTAACGCCAGTACTAACCCGCACAGGGAGATAAAAAAGCGAATGTGTCGGGTAACTGAAATCATAAAGACCTCCAAACCGAATCAACCAAAGATATCTCGTACCTTATCGACCAGTCCTTTGTCTTCCAGATCTTTGCTTTCCACGTCGGCCAACTGCTCGAGCAGACGGCGTTGTTCGCGCGTCAGCGAAGTCGGCGTCATCACGGTCACGGAAACAAAGAGATCGCCTCGACCGCGACCGCCAAGCGCGGGCATGCCCTTGCCGCGGAGACGAAACACAGTGCCGGTTTGCGTGCCCATCGGAATCTTGAGTTTCTCTTCGCCATCAAGCGTCTTCACCATGAGATCGGCGCCGAGCGCGGCTTGCGCGAACGAGATCGGCACGGCCTCGTAAAGATTGCTACCTTGTCGCTCAAACTTCTCGTGCTCGGCAACGTGGATAACCACGTAGAGGTCGCCCGGCGCGCCCCCCTGGGTACCGGACTCCCCTTCACCTGAAACGCGTAATCGCGAGCCGGTTTCGACCCCCGCCGGGATCTTTACTTCCATCTGCTTCTCGCGCTCGACGCGACCCGCGCCGTTGCAGCTCGCACACGGATCTTTGACCACGCGTCCCGCGCCACGGCAAACGTGACACGTCCGCGCGACGGAGAAGAACCCTTGCTGGTAACGCACCTGGCCACTGCCCGCGCACGTCGAACACGTTTCCGGTTGCGTGCCTTCTTTCGCGCCCGAGCCTTTGCACGTCTCGCACGTTTCGAGACGCGGAATGCGCAATTGCGCCGTCATGCCCGTCGCGGCTTCTTCGAGCGAGATCTCGAGGTCGTAACGGAGATCCGCGCCTCGCTGCGCTGACGAACGTCGCGCGCCGCCGCGGCCACCGCCAAACACGTCGCCAAAACCAAACAGGTCGCCGAGGATGTCTTCGATACCGCCGAAACCGGGCGCGCCCCAGTTTCCCGCGCCGCCCGCGCTGCTCGAAACGCCTGCATGGCCGAAGCGATCGTAGCGCTGTCGTTGTTGCGCATCCGACAACACGCTGTAAGCTTCGGCTGCTTCTTTGAACTTCTCTTCCGCGGTCGCGTCGTTAGGATTCTTATCCGGGTGATACTTCACCGCCAGCCGCCGGTAGGCACTCTTGATCTCCTGGTCCGTGGCCGTGCGGCTTACACTTAAAACTTCGTAATAATCTCGTTTGCTCATTCTCTAAACTTCACTCGTGGTTGCATCCGTGGCGCCGAGCATCGCGGACGTTAATAACATGCCTATCGACTCCAGGGTCGCCATGGCCTTCTTCATTTCATCGATCCGATCCGACTGCGCCGCCTCCTGCGCATCGGCGAAAACATTTTCGGCCTGATCCTGCTGTTCCTCAGTCAGCATCCCGCCGAATTTCATAAACGACTTCTTCGTATTTCGCAGCAGCGACTCCAGCTTGTTGCGCATCAAGGCGGTTTCCTTGGCGCTGCGATCGCTGTCGGCGAAATCTTCCGCCTCGCGGATGAAACGGTCGATCTCTTCCGGCGCGAGACCGGACGTCGGCGTGATACGCATCGCTTGTTCGCGTCCCGTGGCTTTGTCACGCGCCGACACGGACACGATTCCGTTTGCGTCGACTTCAAACGAAACCTCGATCTGCGGCACGCCCCGCGGACTCGGCGGAATCCCGACGAGCTCAAACCTGCCCAAACTACGATTGCCCTGCGCGACCTCGCGCTCGCCCTGCAAAACGTGAATGTCAACGGATGATTGATTGTCGACAACGGTTGTAAACGTGCGGCTTTCGCGCAGAGGAATCGTCGAATTGCGCGGGATAATCTTCGTAAACAAACCGCCGCGCGTTTCCAACCCGAGACTCAGCGGCAGCACGTCGAGCAGCACGATGTCTTTCACGTCGCCGCTCAAAACGCCGCCTTGAATCGCCGCGCCCATCGCGACGACTTCGTCCGGATTGATTTCCGACGACGGTTTGCGGCCGAAGATCTTCTCGACCGTGCGTTCGACGATCGGTGAGCGCGTTTGACCACCGACGAGAATCACTTTGTGAATGTCCGTCGGCTGCAGGTTCGCGTCTTTCAAGGCGTTCTGGCACGGTTCAATTGTTTGCTCGACGAGATCGCTGACGAGCGTTTCGAATTGTTCGCGCGTCAACGTTTTGTTGAAATGCTTCGGACCAGAAGCGTCCGCGGCGATGAATGGCAGGTTGATGCCCGTTTCCGTTGCCGATGAAAGATCGCACTTCGCGCGCTCCGCGACTTCTTTCAAACGCTGCAACGCGAGCCGATCCTGGCGCAGGTCGATGCCCGTATCGTCCAGGAACTGTCCGGCCATCCAGTTCATGATGCGTTCGTCGAAATCCTCACCACCGAGAAACGTGTTTCCCGAGGTCGAAAGAACTTCGAACACACCGTCGTTCATTTCCAAAATCGAAATATCAAACGTGCCGCCGCCGAGATCGTAAACCGCGATCCGTTCCGAGTTTGACTTGCCGAGACCATAAGCGAGCGCCGCGGCTGTCGGCTCGTTGATGATGCGTTCGACTTGCAGTCCGGCGATTTTTCCGGCGTCTTTCGTCGCCTGGCGCTGCGTGTCGTCGAAGTAAGCCGGGACGGTGATGATCGCGTCGGTCACGGCCTCGCCGAGAAAATCTTCAGCCGCTGCTTTCAAACGTTGCAACACGATGCCTGACAGTTCGGGCGGACTGTAACTGCGACCCTGCACGTGAACGCGCGCGTCGCCATTCGGTGAATCGACGATCTCAAATGCGGACGTCTCGCGCATGCGCTCGACTTCCGATGAGTCGAACTTGCGGCCGATGAGACGTTTGACTGCGTAAACGGTGTTCGCCGCATTCGTCACGGCCTGGCGTTTCGCGATCTGGCCGACGAGGCGTTCGCCTTTTTCGGTGAAACCGACGACGGTCGGTGTCGTCCGGCCGCCTTCTTTATTCGGCACGATCTGTACTGCGCCGCCTTCCAGCACGGCGACGCAGCAATTGGTCGTGCCTAAATCAATGCCGATAGCTTTTCCCATTTATCTTCGGTCCGCGCGTTCAGTGCGGCAGCTACTTTCGTGTCGCAACTTTCACCAGGGCGGGGCGAATCAGTTTATCGCCGAGGCGGTAGCCGGCAACTATCTCCTGTATGACGGTGTCGGGCTCATACTCGTCGGTGGCTTCGGTAACCACCGCTTCGTGCACGTGAGGATCAAATGGTTCGCCGACGGCCGGGATCGGCTTGACGCCGAGCGCCTCAAGGACGCCGTTGAGCTGCTTCCAAATCAGATCCACGCCACTCAGAAAGTGGCGAAACTCGTCAGACTCGGCCGCTTCGACCGAGGATTCCGCTTCCAGCGCGCGCTTGAGATTGTCGGAAACGGGCAACAACTTCGCCGCAACGTCCGCGACGACACGATTGTAAGTTTCGCTACGTTCGCGCTCGACGCGTTTGCGATAGTTTTCAAAGTCGGCCTGGCGGCGCGCGAGCTTGTCTTTCAGTTCCGCGTTTTCGGCTTCGACTCGCTTCAGCTCCGAGCGCGTCGCAATCAGTTCCGCGGTGGCCGGGCCGCCGGTGTCGCTGCTCTCCGGCTGCGCTTCTGCCTCAGAAAACGAAGGAAGGTTGTCTTCTTCGCCAGACGTAAAGAGGTCGTTTTCGGTATCGGGATCCACGTCCATGATCGGAATGCGATGCGGCTTTACGAGGCGGCCTGTTCTCCGAGGCGATGCTCTATCAAACGCGCCATGTAGTTTACCATAGCCATTATCCGCGCATACTCGATTCTCATCGGACCGACGACGCCCAATGTGCCCACACTGCCATTCTGCCCCACCTGATATGGGGCGGTGATCAGGGCGCAACTCCGCATCGAGTCGGTCGGATGTTCGCGGCCGATGACGACGTGCACGTCACCGGAGAAAGGATGCTCGTGCACACACTCGTTGAGAATCTTGATCAGGCGAGACTTCTCTTCGAACATGCGAAACAGGTCGCGCATGCGTTCGACGTCGTCGAAGTCGGGCTTGATCAGGATGTTTGAAGCGCCGTCGACGTAAACGTCGCCACCGCTCGATTCCTCGCCTTCGAGACTGCGTTCGCAGAGGAGCACGGCGTTTTGCAGCAGCCGATCGTAAAGCGCCTTCTCTTCTTTCATGCGCTCGACGATCTCGGCGCGAATCGTCAACAAACTCTTGCCGCTGAATTCCGTGTTCAAGTAGCGCGCGGTGCGGTCGAGCTCGTCCTGATTGAAATCGTCCGAGACCCTGATGACCTTGTTGTGAATCATGCTCGCACTCGAAACGAGCACGACCAGAATGCGTTTGTCCGGAAGCTGCACGAACTCGATGTGCTTCAGGCGGTTCTCCGCAAGCGAAGGCGAAATGACGATGCCGACGTTTTGCGAAAGCGCCGAGAGCACGTGCGACGCCGTTTCCATCAGCCGGTCAGGCGATGCAGCCGCATCGATGTCGCTGATTAAAAACAGTTGATCGATCGCCTTTAGATCGCTGCGCGACAGGCGCGCCTCGCCGAGCATGTTGTCGACGTAGTAGCGATAGCCTTTGTCGGTTGGTACGCGTCCGGCGGATGTGTGCGGCTGGTCGACAAAGCCCGCTTCTTCGAGCTCGCCCATCACGTTTCGAATCGTCGCGGGACTCCAGCCGTAGCCGTGCGCGAACCTGTCAGACAACACACGCGATCCGACCGCTTCACCGGTCACGAGGTGTTCTTTGATCAAGGCGGCGAGCAGGATCTCCGCACGGGAGTCCAGGGCGCCTTTTTCGGTAGCTTGCAGAGTAGAGGCTCGACGGGGCATAAATTCGACCGCTTGGCAGTATAAAGATTTACTCAAACACCTGCAAACAATGGCTTTTAAGTGTAAGTATGCCATCAACTTGTGCCGCTCTTGCTTGGGACCGCAGGCGTCTCGCCTGCAAGGCTCCGACGCGGGCGCTGCCGTGCGTTGCAGGCGAGACGCCTGCGGTCCCAGGGTCCCCCCACCCGCCGCAGGTTGACGGTTCTACTTTCAGGTCCTTAAGATTGAGCCTCCTATCCGGGTAGTTACTCAGGGCGCAGTACTCACATGAACGAAGTTACACAATATTTCGCTGACGCGTTTCGTCATACTGGCGGCAATCGAGGTGTGCCCGCGATTGAGGTCCGCTTTTATCCCTACGCCGGCCTGCGACACACGATTCGGCTGCGCTCGGGCCGCGTTTACGTGAGACTGTCAGACATCTGCAAGGATGCGCCGCCGGAAGTATTGCGGGCGCTGGCGTGGATCCTTGTCGCGCGGCTGCTCGGTAAGAAAGTGCCGACGATTCACGACCGCGTCTATCGCGAGTATTCGCTAACGCCCTCTGTGATGCGTTCTTCGGACCTCGCGCGTCGCGGGCGAGGCCGCAAGATGATCTCGACGGCGCAGGGTGAGGTTTACGATCTCGACCGGATGTTCGCGAAGTTGAATCGCCGCTACTTCGACGGCGAGATTCCCAAGCCGACGATCACCTGGTCGCAACGACGCACGCGCAGCATTCTCGGTCATCACGATCACATCTACGACAGCATCACGATCAGCAAGACGCTCGATTCGCAAGATGTGCCCGAGTGGTTTGTCGAGTACATCCTTTATCACGAGATGCTGCACATCAAGCATCCGGCGCGATTGATCAAAGGCCGTCGTTACTATCACACGAGCGCGTTTCGACTCGACGAGCGGCGCTTTCCGTATTACGAGCAGGCGCAGAAGTGGCTCGATCGCCTCGCGCGTCTGCGTCGCGTGCCGCGCGCCCGTGCCGCGTAAATTGTGGAACTATCTCGGTGGGTTCGAGTGAATACAACCGAGGTAGGTGGGCTCCTCAAAAAAGGGCGGTCGCTCTGAACACGGATTCAGAGGATCGCCCTTAAACTTTGTTCCATGCTAGACTACGCCCTTTGTCAAACCACCTAATTTTTAAACGGAGAATTCAGTTATATGGCTATTCCTGCAACCCAGATACGACGCGGCATGGTGATCGTTTTCGAGGGCCAACCCTGCAAGGTCGTCGAGTTTCGCCATCACACGCCCGGCAACCTGCGCGCGATGGTGCAGACCAAGCTGCGCAACATTCGTACTGGCGCTTCTTTTGAACATCGCTTCCGTTCCGCCGACACCGTCGACCGCGCGTCGCTCGAACAACACGAGATGGAGTATCTCTATTCCGACGGCTCGCACCATCACTTCATGAACACGGAGAACTACGAACAGATCGCGTTGAGCGAAGACGATCTCGGCGACGCCACGCAATGGCTGACACCGGGACTGAAGCTTCAAGCTGAGTTTTACGAAGGCGCGCCGATCGGTATCGACTTGCCGCCGTCGATGGAACTGACCGTCGTGCAAACCGAACCGACACTGAAGAGCGCGACCGTTTCCAACGTCAACAAACCCGCCACGCTCGAGAACGGCGTGACGATTACCGTACCTCCATTCATCAACGAAGGCGACCGCATCAGGGTCGATCCGACCGAAGGGCGTTACATCGAACGGGCGAAATAAATGTATCTGGCCTACAGCTTACTGCTATCGCTGGGCCTGCTGCTGTTCTCACCTTACTTCCTGTTTCAGGCGCTCGCGCACCGCAAGTACATCGACGGTTTGCGCGAGCGCCTTGGTTTTGTTCCTCCGCTCGACAAGCAACCGGTGATTTGGCTGCACTGTGTTTCCGTTGGCGAGACGCAGGCGGCGCGGCCGCTGGTTGAGCGACTGCGGCGCGAGTGGCCGCACCACGCGCTCGTTATTTCGACGGTGACATTGACGGGACAGAGACTCGCACGCGATCTGTTTCGCAACCAAGCCGCCCGGGTTTTTTATTTTCCATTTGACTGGCGCTGGACCGTGCGGCGTGTGTTGCGTGTTGTGAATCCGGCGGTGGTGCTGGTGATGGAGACGGAGTTGTGGCCGAACTTTTTGCGCGAGTGTAAGGAGCGGGAGATTCCGGTAGCGGTGGTTAATGGAAGGATTTCGCGGAAGTCGTTTGCGCGTTATCGGAGGATCAGGTTCTTTTTGCGGCGGGTGTTGGAGGGTGTGACGATCGCGGTTATGCAGTCTGAGAAGGATGCGGAAAGGATCCGTGTCTTAGGTATGTCGTCTCAATCCGTGTTTACTGCGGGAAACCTGAAGTTTGAGGCCGGAAGTTACAGGGATCAAAACACCGATGTAAAGACCCGATTTGGTTTGCAAAGGGAGCCGCCACTGGTGCTTGCGGCGAGTACGCACGCGCCGGAAGAAAAGATCGTTTTGGAAAGCTTTGACAAGCTGCGGGAGTCGCGCGCAGTGCGGTTGATGATCGCGCCACGAAAGCCGGAGCGGTTCGGTGAGGTGGCTGCGTTGGTTGAGGCTTCGGGGGTGAGTTGGGCCAGACGGACAAACCCGCCGCAGCCGAGTGACGCTGACGCTGCCGTGATTCTGCTCGATACCATTGGCGAGTTGCCATCCATTTATTCGCTGGCGACGGTGGTGTTCGTCGGCGGCAGCATCGTCGATCGCGGCGGACACAACATACTCGAGCCTGCCGCACACGGCGTTGCCGTTGTCACCGGCGCGCACACGCACAACTTTCATGCGATCGTCGATCTGCTAAATGAAGCAGACGCGATCGTGCAACTACCGCCCGTCGAAGGCGCGGAAGCGGTGAAAGCGTTCACCGAGAGTGTGAGACGTTTGCTCGACGATCCCGAAAAGCGCGCGGAGTTGGGTCGTCGCGCGCAAGAACTCGTCGACACCAATCAAGGCGCGGCTGAACGAACCATGAAACTGATCGCGCCACTCTTTTCAACGTCGCCGTCCGGCAATTCGACATCCGACTCTCTATTACCCATTAACGCCCACACTTCATGAAATCGTTGCTGCTGCCTCCGCTCAGTGCGCTTTACGGCGCGGTTACACGTTCGCGGCTCTCGCTCTATCAACGCGGCACATTCCACACGACGAAACTCGATCGTCCCGTGATCAGCGTCGGCAACATGACTGTCGGCGGCACCGGCAAGACGCCGCTCGTCGAATGGATCTCGAAGACGATTGCGGCCGAAGGCAAGAGCGTCTGCATACTGACGCGCGGCTACGGACGCGAGAACCCGCAGCGCCAGGTTGTCGTCTCTGACGGCCACACGATACTCGCAACACCTACGGAAGCCGGCGATGAACCGTATCTGCTCGCAACCAAGCTAATCGGCTCTGCTGCGGTGATCAGCAACATCGATCGCATCAGCGCCGGCCGTTATGCGATCGAAAACCTCGGCGCCGACTGTTTTGTTTTGGACGACGGCTTCCAACACCTGCGTCTCGCGCGCGATCTCAACATCGTCACGATCGACGCGACCAATCCGTGGGGCGCCGCTGAAGGTAGTGGCGAGCTTTTACCTTACGGTCGTTTGCGCGAGCCACTCTCAGGTTTGAGTCGCGCTGACTGCGTCGTGCTCACGCGCTGCGATCAAGCGAACAACCTCGCTGCCCTCACGAAGCAGGTCCGCGATTTGGTCCACGACCGCCCCGTCTTTGAATCAAGCATGCGACCGGTCAAAACTCTTCTCCCCATCGCGGCGCCTGTGGCAGCCCTGTGCGCCGTGGGTAATCCGCACTCGTTCTTCACTCAGTTACGCGCAGCGGGTTACAACATCGTGCTCGAAAAAACGTTCGCTGATCATCACTCCTACACGCAACACGACGTCGATCGTCTGCTCAACGAAGCGACTCGCGCCGGCGCCACCAACTTAATCACGACGGCAAAAGACGCCGTAAAGCTGCGCTCACTCTCACTCGCACTTCCATGGCACGTCTTCGAGATCGAAATCGCGATTCAAAACGAAGCCGAGTTCCGGCAGTTACTATTCAGCGTGTTATAGCGGCGGTGGAGGCGTTGGGACTGGGGAGGCCTTCTCAACAGATGGCTTGGGCGCCACGGGTGAAGGCACTGCTTCCGGCACGACACTGCGCGTGGGCTCAGGCAAAGCGGGCGCTTTGCGGTTCGTGTTGGAGTTCGTGTTTGCGTTGCTGTTCTCGTTTGCGTTCACGTTAGCCGCCGGACTCGCATCGATAACTGCTTCAGGTGAAGCCTCTGCGTTCGCGTTCGCATTCACATTCGCGTTCGCGTTTGCACTCACCCTTCCACCTGCGGGAATGCCTTCTTCACCTTTTCCGGTCGGCGACGGCCCCACTTGCACTGGTTGACTATTCGGATCGGCGGCAAGGTTTTGCTGCGGCTGGTTTGTGTTCTGTGTCTCCGAGGCCGACGTTCGTTTGAGCGCATAGATAACTGCGAACACCACGAGCAACGCGACCACCGACGGAATAATCACCTTCAACGGATTGAAACTCGCCGGCGCGGCAGCAGCCGGAGCCATCGGCGGCGGCGTGGCCGAACCTTGGATCGGCACCGTCACCGGAGCACGCCGCGGCGTCACCGGCGTTGGCGGCAAAGGTTCTTGTCTCGCCCGCACGACTGTCATTTCGTCTTGATCATCACTTGCGGGCGTCGCACCGGCATTAGCCGTTGGTTGGACCGGCACCGGAGCGAACTGCGCCGTGCCCGACGCGATCGTCAGATCCTCAATCATCTCCGCGAGGTTTTGATAACGATTGGCCGGCAGCTTCGCCATCGCGCGCGCGATCACGCGGCCGATGGACGCGGGCAGGTCCTTTCGTTCGTCTAACACCGACGGCACCGGTTGCTGCAGGTGCTTCATCATCACCATCGTCGGCGACTCGGCCGTGAACGGGACGTGGCCCACCAGCATCTCGTACAGGATCACGCCGAGCGAATAAATGTCGGAGCGCGCATCGATCTCGGAATCCTGCGAACATTGCTCCGGCGACATGTATTGCGGCGTGCCGATCACGAGGTTGGGCGCGGTTAAGCCGCCGGTGTCGCGGTTGCCGTCCGGTTCATTGATCTTCGCGATGCCGAAATCGAGCACCTTTGCGTGATCACCCGTCATCGAGTCGAGCAACATGATGTTGTCACTCTTGAGATC
>DASXXL010000806.1:0-5886 GCA_036503085.1 Pyrinomonadaceae bacterium
CCCACACGGCTGCGCGTGCTGCGCCGCCTGCCCCAATCACCGCCACCGACAAACCGCTAAAAGACCCGACGCGTTTGCGCAACGGCTCCATCAATCCTTGAACGTCCGTGTTGTACCCACGTAGCTTGTCACCCTCGACGACAATCGTGTTGACCGCGCCAATCTCCTGCGCTTCCGGCTCGATCCAATCCAAGAACTCCGTCACGCTCGACTTGTGCGGCGCGGTCACGCTCAACCCGCGCAAGTTCCAATCAAGCTCGCACGTCCGCGGGTGGACCATGCGCCCAATGAACGACTTAACATGGCGTACTTCCAGCGGCAGATAAACTCCATTCACGCCTTCGGCGGCGAACGCAGCGTTGTGCATGTGTGGCGACACGGAATGCATGACAGGCAGGCCTACTAACCCGCAGATCATCGTGTCGTCGTTGATGTCGTCGATGCGATAAACCGAACGAAGCTGCCGCGCGTTGACCTGGCCCGGGGCAGTGGCGCTCTTATCTTCCAATGAACCGTACGTCAGAAACGAGCCGCGTGCTGGTCCCAGAATCCGCGTCGCCACACCCGCATCACCCATCGCGATCGCAATCAAATTGCGCCCCTCGTTTCGCGCCCGGTCCAACAAACGAAACACGCGGATGCAATCCGTGATGTCATTCGCCTGTATGGCGATCTTCACAACGTGCGCAGGCGTCGCCGCCAGCCGCTCATAAAGTTCTTCGAGGTCATCAGGAACACCGGCGAAATCGTGATGCGAAACGATGACGCGCGACCAGGCACGACCGTGTACAACGAGATCCGATTCAATGTCGAAGAGGGCTTTTAAATCGGACGGCCAATCCCTGTGCCAGAAAGCCTCTCGCTGAGCACGACTCAAAACACGGTGACCGCCCTGTTCGGACGGCCGGTAGGTAAGGATTAAAAGACGGGATTGATCACGGATCAGGGGTTCAAGCTGAGTGGTCCAATCTTCTCCTTCAAGACAATCAAGCCTCAGCTCAATAATGTCACCTACAGCACTCGCACGCGCGCACGCCTCTTCCATCTCCGCAAAACTCTTCGCGCAGACAGGCACACAAACGCGCACTCTATTTTCGTTCCTGAGTTTCGAGGTGTCTCGTAGGTGCTTCAACTCCGAGATGGCGGGTCGTCCCTTCAGTAACACTCGGCGCCGGCGGGTGGAGTTCGCCCGTTCTTCGGGGCAACTGCGGCGGCGTCACCGGCGCTGATTGCATAACCGGCGCAGACTGCATAAACGGCATGCGCTGCGGCATCATCGCCTCGCGCTTCTCGCGCTCTTTAAGCCGCATAAACTGCGCGACGCCCTTGGCCATCAGCGAAAACGCCGGAATCAACATCCAGAACCACCACATCGCACCGATCGATCGCGACAAAGCAATCGCGATGATCAAAAAAGCTACGCCCATGAACATGCTTTTCATCGCTGACTCGAGCGTCAACGGCTTGCCGCGACGGCCGGGTTTACAGTCTTCTTCCAGCAACTGCTCCCTTTGTGGTTGGACCATCTGCCCCGTCAGCGCTTGAGGAATGAGACTGATGTTTGCTCCGCAGACACGGCAGAAACTCGCGCCTTCGAGATTTTGCGTTGCGCATTTAGGACAGAACATCTGATTTAGCCTCGCTCTCTGACCTTTGTTGGTGAGAATCCCGCTGGCGTCTCGCTTCGTAAAGCAGCACGCCGGCCGCTACCGAAACATTCAACGAATCCAAATTTCCGACCACGGGTATACGGACGAGCGTATCGCAATGTTCTCGCACGAGCCGGTGCAGCCCATGCCCTTCATTTCCGAGAAAGATCGCCGCGGGCAGGGTCCAGTCCCATTCAGTGTACGATTGCTTCGCATCCGCGGCCGTGCCAACAACCCAAATGTTACGTTCTTTCAACTGCTCTATCAATCGCACGAGATTCGTGACGCGCGCTACCGGCACATACTCCAAAGCACCAGCCGCGGTCTTGGCGACGACGCCCGTCAACCCGACGGCGCGCCGCTCAGCGATGAAAACACCATGCACGCCCGCGCACTCGGCGGTCCGCAACATCGAGCCCATGTTGCGCGGATCCTCGATGCCGTCTAATCCCAAAACCAGCGGCGGGTCCGGCGTGCCGACTTTCGCGGCGAGCGAATCCAGCAGTTCATCAGCGTCCGCATAATGCGCGGCCGCGATGCGCGCCATCACGCCCTGATGCCGTGCTTCGCCGAGCGTGCGATCTAGATCGAAGCGCGGCACACGTTGCACAGGCACGCCCTTCTCGCGCGCGAGCTCCAACACTGCTTTCAAACGATCGACGTGCGCGGTTTGCAGGATCGCGATCGACTCGACTTGCCGTTTACCGGCGCGCAATGCTTCGAGCACGGCGTTGACGCCGTAGATGAGGTTCTGCTGCGCTGGACCACGTGGTTCTGCAGTTTCGCGATCGTGTTGATGTGGGCGGCGTCGAGACATCAGTCGAGTGAGTGAGTTGCCAGGTGGAAGAGCAGGCGCGAGTAGCGTGTGAACTGGCTCTCGTTGTTATGAATCGTGGTCATGCCAAGGCTGAGTTTTCCCGGACGTTCGCGACGCCAGCCGCTTGACTTCGTTTCCTGCTCGGGTCCCCAAGCGAGATCAAGTAAAGGCCGAACACGATTGTAAGAATCGTCGAGTCGTGCGTTCGTCGCGTTTGCATTCAACGCGCGTTGCAGTGTTGCGATGTTCTCGGTTGCGAGTAGGGTCTTCTCTGCTCCGAGACACGAAAAGTCGAAACCGTTTGCGCTTATACGCCACGTTTCCGAATGGCCAGAAACGTAGAGATCGATCACCGCTTCATCACTGAACAGCTCACTCGTATCGAGAATCTCGTTCTCCGCGCCGCGGCTCTTTATCTCCTTCACTTCAACGCGCTTCTCCACGATTCGTCCGCTGACGAGCAGTACAACGTTGGACCACGCAACATCTACTTCGTTCGTTATCTGAGCTGGATTCATGACCAACGTCGAGTCGTGAAAACTCAACGATCGCACCCGCACGACCGCGTCTTCATCCCTCAACGTGACAACGCGAAAGCCCGATGTTTGCAGTCGATCCGCAATCAACTCCGCCTCTTCACGACTCGCCGTTCGCGCCACCGGCAACGCCACGCCTTCAGCCAAAATGCGCTCGAGCTCCTCCGGCTTCAATCTCAATAACGAGGCCGCATTTTCGATCGCTTCACGACCAACGACCTCGCTACTCGGCAAGACGATCGTGTTGTAACCTAACTCGTGTTTCTCAGGTCGACGCAGGACGGGCGTGCGCAAGTGCGCGGATGATTCCGTCACCGGTAAGGGTACGCTACAGTACATACAGTTGATGCGCGTCGGAGGATTTGCACGCAGACATTCTTCGCAACGAATCATTTGTTCCGGTGCGAATCCCTGCGGCTCGGCTGGTGAGGCTAATGGTCCAAGCCCAAAGAGCCGAATGTTTTCGTTATCTTTAGGCAACAGCTCCTCCAAGTATTTTGATTATACGACGACACTGTAAAATCCGAGGCGAGTTAATGTTTACGCAGACCGCATTCATCAAACACCTGGTTGCTTTGTTCGTAATTACGATCGCTTTAGCGACGGGTGCTTGCGCTGCACTACAACCGATCGATACAAGCGGACCACGGGCGAACGAGCCCGCGTATCCGATCAGTCTGGCCGACACGCCCGCACGGCTCGAACAAGCTTCAGTCGCGTGGTATCAGATGTCGCAACACTACGGACTGGCAGGCAAAACCGACGCGAACCTG
The DNA here is from genome assembly GCA_036503085.1 of Pyrinomonadaceae bacterium. GTDB lineage: Bacteria > Acidobacteriota > Blastocatellia > Pyrinomonadales > Pyrinomonadaceae > PSRF01. The sequence continues at coordinate 3,776 of DASXXL010000806.1, forward strand.
AATCCTTATACAGGAACGGTCGAGAGTTTACCGGCGAACGCTGGTCCAATCGTGCTGCCGAAAGTCGGCACTGAGCCGGAGCAGACTGAAGAGCAGACACGAGAGTCGCTGCGGCGGTTCATCGCCGATTGGCGCCAACTCATCGGCGCCGATCCGGAGCAGTTGTCGCTGGTCGAACGAACCGACGATCCGTCGGGAGTGAAGACCGCTCGTTATGAACAGAAACCGTTTCGCTATCCGCTGCGTGGTGGCTACGGCAATTTCGTCATTCGTTTTCGGCCGGACCGCCAGGTGGTCTCTCTTTCGAGCAACTGCATCCCCAACGCCGACCGCCTGCAACCGGCGTTGAATGGTCTGACTCCGAAAATCACCGCCGCTGAGGCCATCGATCGGGTAAGAAAACAAGCCGTGACCACGCCGGCCGTGAATGGACCATCACAAACGTTCACGCTGCCGGCAAACGCGACTTTCACAGCGCACGATCTGGTCGTTTACGCACAGCCTTCGCCGGACCAGAGCAACGGTCTGCAACTACGTCTCGCCTGGGAGATACAAGTAACGGATGGCCCCGTAAAGACGGTCTACTACGACGCGATCGCGGATCAGGTGATCGCGGCGGCTTGACCGAGCGCGGTGGACCTCGTTACTTGACCAAAGGAGAATGAATTAGCATGCTAAGAATCCGACAAGGGGGAACTACGTCTATGAATAATAATTTCGATCCTACTAACAACGTTTCATGGCAATTAGGTCACCGCGGCAGGGTGGCGGTATTTATTGACGGCAACAATCTTTTCCACGCAGCGCGCTTTCACAACATCGACGTCGACTACAACAAACTACTCCGGGTGCTGCTCGGAGACGGCCGCTTGTTACGGGCTTTTTTCTATACCGGCGTAGACGTCGGCGCCGAACGTCAACAGGGCTTTCTGTTGTGGATGCGTCGTAATGGTTTTCGGGTGATTCAGAAGGAACTGAAGACTTTTTACGATGGCACGCGCAAAGCAAATCTCGACGTGGAGATCGCGGTCGACATGTTGTCGCTGGCCGGCCGTTACGATACGGCGGTGCTCGTTTCCGGTGACGAAGATTTTGTTTACGCGGTGAACGCGGTGGCTTACAAAGGCTGTCGCGTGGAGATCGCGGGCTTTAGATCCAACACCGCGCCGAAGCTAATCGACGTCGCTGACTACTTCATCGATCTCGGTGAGATCGCCGACAAGGTGCGCAAAGAGGCGTCGCATGGACCGCGTTATGACGAACGCGATCTGCACGATCACGTGCCGCATTATTTGCCGGCGGACGGAATGCCGCTGCCGAAACAGCAGCCCGACGCTTTTCAAACCGCGATGCGAGTGGTATTAGAGACTGAGATCGGCGAGGACGAAGCGGCGGAGTTTCAGGCCGCGAGCGAGTTCATCAGGATCACGGACGACCATTAGCCGCGCATGAAACTGTTCACAATTCAGGAAGCGAATGCGCTTCTTCCGAGCGTCAGAACGATCGTCGGGAAGATTCAGCAGGCGCACCGCAGAGTCGCGCAATTTCGCGATGAAGCGAAGGAAGCGGCCGAAGCTGCGGAAAGAGGCGGCGGCGGTATTTCCAGCGGTGTCGCTTACGCGCAAGCACTGACTGAATTGACGAGTACGATCGGCGAGCTGGAAGCGCTCGGCGTGCAGCTCAAGGATTTCGAACGCGGCCTCGTGGACTTTCCCTCCCTGCGCGACGGTCGCGTCGTGCTGCTCTGTTGGCAAATGGGCGAAGGCGACGAACTCGAGTGGTGGCACGACGTCGACGCAGGCTTCGCCGGCCGGACTCCGCTGTAAGCTTCTTCTCTGTGCCTCTGTGTCTCTGTGGTTACTCATTGTCGGGTCAACCCGAAGGCACAGAGCCACCGAGACAAACCTAACCCCCTCTGCATTTTCTCGTTGACCACTTAAAGTTCTTCCTGATAGGATGCGCCCGATCGCGATGAAAGCAACCGGCGACTCCCCAACTTCACCCCAAGAGCGAAAATCTACACTTATCGAATTTCCCGGCGTATCGCGAAGTTCCATGCCCGAATGGCGCAAGGAACTTAGCGAGCGCGTCCGTGAAGTGCAGGAACGCCG
>DASXXL010000807.1:0-3167 GCA_036503085.1 Pyrinomonadaceae bacterium
TGTGCAACCTCTGTGTCCTCTGTGTCTCTGTGGTAAATAGTCGTTAGCAAAAACCTACCACAGAGACACAGAGGACACAGAGGTTGCACAGAGACGAGTGACCCCGGCGACTGGGTCAAAGCCTGTGAAAACCAACTAGTCGCAATTGCCCAAAGTCTCACGCAAACGCCGCCAGTGATGTCCATTGCGCGCGAGCATTCGATCCGCCGCCTCCGGCCCGTCCGTGCCTGCTGCATACTTCTCTAGCGGCGGAGCGCCTTCCGCGGCCCACGCTTCCTCAATGGGCGTTATCAAATGCCACTGCGCTTCAACCTCATCGCCGCGTGTGAACAGCGTCGCCTCACCCTGCATCACGTCCAGCAACAACGTTTCGTAAGCAGCGGGTGGCTCGACGCCGAAACCTTTTTGATAACAGAAGTCCATGTCGACCGTGGTGGTGTTCATTTCGAATCCCGGCCGCTTCGCGCCAAACGTCACCGAGATGCCTTCGTTCGGCTGAATGCGCAGCACGATACTGTTCGGCTCGAGCTCTTCTGCGGGCGTGCGCGCGAAGAGCGCTTGCGGCGTGCGTTTCAAGTGGACCGCGATCTCCGTCAGGTTGCGCCCGAGACCTTTGCCGGTGCGCACGTAAAACGGTACGTCGGACCAGCGCCAATTGGAGATGCGAAACTCGATCGCCGCGTACGTCTCCGTCTCCGAATCATTCGCAACGCCTTCTTCCTCACAATAACCTTTCACTGGCTTGCCATCGATCTCGCCTGGTCCGTATTGCCCGCGCACCGTGCGTTCCGCGACTTCCTCCGGTTTCAAACGGCGAATCGAACGCAGCACCTGCACCTTTTCTTCACGCACCGAATCCGCGTCGAACGCGACTGGCGGTTCCATCGCGGTGAGCGTGAGCAGTTGCAGCAAATGGTTCGCGACCATGTCGCGCAGTGCGCCCGACTCTTCGTAATAACCAGCGCGAGTGCCGACGCCGGCGGTTTCAGCCGCGGTGATCTCGACGTAGTCGACATAGTTGCGGTTCCAGATCGGCTCAAACATCGTGTTGCCGAAACGAAAGACGAGTATGTTCTGGACCGTGTCTTTGCCGAGGTAATGATCGATGCGATAAACCTGGTTCTCCGCGAACACTTCCGCGATCTTCGCATTCAGCGCGCGCGCGGATTCGACGTCGCGGCCGAACGGTTTCTCGACCACGATGCGGCTCCAGTGCTGCTCGTCCTGCTTGTTCAAGCCCGCTTTGCCGAGACCCTCAACCGCCGCGCCCATGAGTGAAGGCGGAATCGCAAGATAAAACAAGTGATTGCTACTCGCGCCGTCCTCGCCGAGTTCTGCGAGCAACTTGGCAGTGTTAGTGTAGGTGCTGTCGTCGGTGAGCTCGCCGGTTGTGTAATGGATGCGTTCGGCAAACTTGGGCCACTCCGCTTGGTCATTGTCCTTGCCGGCCGTGGTCAAAGCCTCGCGCATCGACGCGCGAAACTCGTCGTCAGTCATCGGCGTGCGGCCGATGCCGAGAATCTGAATACTCTCGAGACAGCCTTCGCCGCGCAGACTCCAAAGCGCCGGCATCAACTTGCGCCGCATCAGATCGCCGGTCGCGCCGAAGATCACCAACACACACGGCTCCGCTTTCGGCAGCGCCGGCGCGCCAATCCGCACCGGACTTGGTTCAACCAATACAGTCGACATAATGAGACCCCTCTTTTGCTGGGACCGCAGGCGTCTCGCCTGCAGCTCACGGCGACAGCAGGCGAGACGCCTGCGCTCCCAGCAAGTCTTTTTCTGATTATTTCGCGGGCCGCTCGACGTGGCCGCCAAACTGAAAGCGCATCGCCGAGAGCACCTTGTTTGCAAACTCCGCTTCACCGCGCGAACTGAAACGTTGAAACAGCGCCGCGCTCAACACCGGCGCCGGCACGCCTTCTTCAATCGCCGCGTTGATGGTCCAACGTCCTTCACCCGAATCAGCCACACGACCGGAAAAACCTTCAAGCTCCGGACTGTCGGCAAATGCGATCGCGGTCAGGTCGAGTAACCACGAAGCGATTACACTACCGCGCCGCCAAAGCTCAGTGATCGCGCCGAGATCGAAGTCGTAAACGTAGTGTTCGGGATTGCGCAGCGGAGTCGTTTCGGCGTCCGCTGTTCGTTCCAGTTTTCCTTCGTTCGCGTGATGCAAAACGTTCAAGCCTTCCGCGTACGCGGCCATCAATCCGTACTCGATGCCATTATGGACCATCTTCACGAAATGGCCCGCCCCGGCTGGCCCACAGTGCAAGTAACCTTCGGACGCAGTGCTCGCCGCGCTTCCGGGTGTCGGCTCGATCGAGCCGCTGCCGGGCGCGAGGGTTTTGAAGATCGGATCGAGATGCGTAACGACATCGGTCTCGCCGCCGATCATCTGGCAGTAGCCGCGTTCGAGTCCCCACACACCGCCGCTCGTACCAACGTCAACGTAATGAATACCTTTGTCTTTTAATTCACGAGCGCGGCGAATGTCGTCGATGTAATAAGAATTGCCGCCGTCGATGATGATGTCGCCGCTCGTCGCGAGCGTGGCGAGATCGTTGAGCGTGGCGTCGACGAGCGCCGCGGGGATCATCAACCAGATCGCGCGCGGCTGTTCTAACTTCGTCATAAAATCCTGAAGCGACTCCGCGCCCACCGCGCCGTCTTTCACCAGACTCTGCACCGCTTCCGCATTGCGATCGTAAACGACGCATTCGTGATTCGCGCGCCGCAGACGTCGCACCATGTTCGCGCCCATGCGCCCCAAGCCAATCATTCCTAGTTGCATTCGAAGCTCCGATCCGCGTTAATCTTTGGCCGATTCTACCTAAACGTTGAGGAGCCCTCCAGATGAGACACTTGAGCTTGCTCTTATTCGTGATTTTTGCGGTCCCGGTGATGGCGCAGCGCCCGCCTGTGCTGCCAACGAACCGGCTTGTCGATCTGTCGCATCCGTTTGATGCAAACACCGTCTATTGGCCCACCGCCGAGCCTTTCAAACTCGAAACCGATTTCGAAGGCGTGACTGACAAAGGTTATTTCTATTCGGCGTTTCGCTACTCCGCGGCGGAACATGGCGGCACGCATATCGACGCGCCGGTACACTTCGCGAAAGGGCATCACCCGGTCGACGAGATTCCGTTGGAGCAACTGAT
>DASXXL010000808.1:0-5259 GCA_036503085.1 Pyrinomonadaceae bacterium
ACGAGACGCCGAGCACGTAATCGGTGCGCCGGTAACGATTCGCGACCGCGCCGTTGTTTACTGGTTCGAAGAACGATGCGTGACATTCGAGACAACGCGGCAACACGGGCCGGCTAAAGTCGAGCGTGCGATCGCCGTAGCCGGGACTGTTGACCCAACTGCCGAGCGCGGTCCAGTAAGACACGGGCAATTGGAAGAGCTGATCGTTCTCGCCCCAGTAAAGATACGTTTGTCCTTTGCGACCGGAACCGATCACGAGATCGAATCTTTGCGAGATCGAAACCGCGTCGGGTGGCGTGCCGAGTACGCCGGTTTGAAAGAAGCCGTCGTTGCGAGCTTCGAGGCGGTAGAAGAGTTCGGGCTCTGCGGTTTTGAGAACGTCGTCAAACTTGCCGAGGATTGAGTCTTTCGAGGCGACGCGTGAGGTCAGGTGATGAGCAGTTTTATGGTAATCCGTGTAATCCTTGTGACAGGACACACATTGAGCGTTGGTAACGATTACCGCGAGAAAAACCAGCACACAGATAAAACAGATCTTACTTACCACCGGTCGCAAGAATTAATTTTCGAACGCTTGGAATTACAACGAACTCCAAAGCGCCGTACGGCTTTGACGCTTCGTCCATCTTCAACTGCGCGGCCGTGCGCCAGTCGGGTGTTGAGGGGAGATTGAATTTCAAGTACGACATCGCTTCGAGGCCCGTCTCGCCGAGCACCGAAAGGTTAATCGCTAACGGTTTCACTTCCTTCAACGAAGGCGAACGATCGATCAAAGGTTCGAGTGTCGCGCCCGACGTTTGCCACTCCGCCAGCATCTGCGACAACTCCGCGCGATAGAGTTGATACCGCGGCGCGTCCGCAAGAAACGCATCGACCATCCACGCAAATCTGCGCGCCGCTTCACTGTCCGGCAGCGTCGCATCTACCACACCCGTCAACGGACTCAGCATCGTCTGCGGACGTTGGTCGTAACGCCGGTACTCCTTCACCGGCTCGAGAATCGAAACCAGCGTGCGCAGTGGCCCAATATCATCACTGCGCAACAACCGTCGCAGCATCATGTTCTGGTTCTTCTTGTGCGTCAGACCAAGCTCTTCCAACTGCAAACTGATCACCGTGAGCCGCCGATACATGTCGTTGACGTCATTCACCGTGCGTGGAGACCAGAGTCTTTCCGCGATCGCCGCAGTGCGCGGCCAGATACGCGAATCGATCGTTTCGGCTGTGACCCACTCGGCCCACATCGTCGCTTCGCCGCCCAAAACATGCCGCGCTTCTTCGGGCGTCAAAGTGCTGTCCGCCGGCAGCGGATCGACAACGTAGTGTTGCAAAGCAGGTTGAATCAGATCGATGTAATAACCGTTCGAGAGTATGCCGTCATAACCCTTGCGCGCCGCGTCGGCGAGCGCCGCGGTGCCGCGCCACGATTGAATCATGATGTCTTTCGGCAACCCGGGTTGCAGCACTTCGTCCCAACCAACCATCTTCTTGCCGTGCTTTTGCAGAATCTTCAGGAGGCGCGTGTTGAAATAAGCTTGCAGCGCGTGATTGTCGGCAATGCCTTTGGCCTTCATGAAAGCCTGAATCGCGGGATTGCGGTCCCACTGTTTGCCTTCGTTCTCGTCGCCGCCGATATGCAGGTACGCGTCGGGAAACAGCGCCGCCATCTCGCCGAGAAAACCGTCGAGAAACTTGTAGACTTCTTCACGCGTCGGATCGAGTGCGGGCTCGAAGATGCCCGGGCGGCGCTCGATCGTGTATGGACCAGGCGCGCTGCCGAGCTCGGGATAACCGACGAGCCAGCTCGTGCTGTGACCGGGAATATCAAACTCCGGCACGACGCGAATGCCGCGGTCGCGCGCGTACGCGATGATGTCCTTCACCTGTTCCTGGGTGTAGTAGTTGCCGTCCGAACCAAGCTGATGCAGCTTCGGATACTTCTTGCTCTCGACGCGGAAACCCTGGTCTTCGGAAAGATGCCAGTGCAGCACGTTCAACTTCACGGCGGCCATCGCGTCGAGGTTTCGTTTCAAAACCTCCATCGGCTCGAAGTGACGACCGATGTCGATCAGCAAGCCGCGCCAGGGAAAGCGTGGCTGGTCCTGAATTTTTATCCCCGGCAGAAAGAAGCCGCGACGATCGCTGTTGAGTAACTGCAAGACCGTCTCGAGCCCGCGAATCGCGCCGACGACAGTGGGCGCGCTCAATAACGCCTGACGATCGGTGATGTCGAGACGATAACTCTCATTCTCACTCACTGAGGGAATGTCCTGGCCCGGACCATCGCAAGCGACGATAAGCGTGGTCATCTGATCGTCAGGCGCGAGACCAGGTGCGAACGTGAGTACAGTGCGGCCTTCGAGACGTTTGACGAAGCGCGCGATGGCAGCTACTAGGCGCGCGTCTGAATGGCCGCGCGTGGCGACTTTAAATGACTGATCGATTGCGAGCCGATCGCCAGTGAAATTAACCGACGCCGGAACCGGCATCAGGTTATTTTGTTGGGCCAGTGAAACTGAGCCACAGATTAAAAAAATCTCTGTTAAAAGAGCAAAAGATAAGGCCTTTTTCATTTTAGAGTGAACCTCTGTGTCAGACCACCAACCGTTACGTCGAACTCACCGGGTTCAACTACCGACTTGTTATCAGCACTGATGAACGAGAGATCTTCGCGCCCGAGTTTGAACGTCAACGTGCGGCTCTCACCGGGTTTGAGATCGACTTTCGCAAAGCGTCGCAGACGCTTTCCCGGCGGCGAGATCGTCGCCACCAGATCACTCACGTATAGTTGGACCACTTCTTTGCCCGCACGCGTGCCGGTGTTCGTCACCGTCACATTCACTGTAACTTCATCGTTGGCGGAGATAGTCGAACGATCGAGCCGCAGATCCTTGTAACCGAACGTCGTGTAACTCAATCCCTCACCAAACTCGAACTGCGGCTTGAACGCCATGTTGCCAAACGCCGTGTTCTCGGTTTCGAAAGGCTTGTGATCGTAATTGATGAGACCATTCGGCGTGCGCGGATAAGTGAACGGCAGTTTGCCGCTCGGATTCACATCGCCAAACAACACGTCGGCGATCGCTGTGCCACCTTCATTGCTCGGGTTATACGCCATCACGATGCCCGCCACGCGATCCGCGATGCGATTGATGATCCGCGGACGGCCCTCGACGAGCACCAACACCACCGGCTTGCCGGTAGCGATGATCGCGTCGGCGAGTTTCAACTGCGGCTCGCCAATCGTCAGGTCGGTGATGTTTCCCGGCGTCTCGCAATACGAGCCTTCGCCGAGCGCGAGCACCACCACGTCGGCCGCTTGCGCCGCGCGCACAGCCGCGGGAATGTCGACCTCGGATTCCTGATCGGTCGGGGTGCCGTTGGAAGGCCCCGGAGCACGCGTGATCTTCGTGCCGGGCACGTAAGTGACATTGCCCGCGCCGAGCTTCCGTTCGATCGCGCCGCGAATCGTGTCGCGGTCCTTCGGATACAGCGACGGTTCCGAGCCCTGCCAGACATAGCTCCAACCGTTGTTCAAAGAGATCAGCGAATCCGCCGTTGGACCAGTCACGAGCACTTTCGCATTCTTCGCCAATGGCAAAACGTTGTTCGCATTCTTCAACAGCGTGATCGCTTCGCGCGCCGCATCGAGACTCACTTGCCGCGAGTCCGCTCGCGCGAAGTTTGTCTTCAACGCCGCATCAGGTCCCGGATGTTCAAACAATCCGAGCTCATACTTCACGCGCAGGATGCGTCGCACTGCTTCATCGATACGCGACTGCGGCACCGCGCCTTCTTTCACCAACGCGATCAGGTGATCGGCAAAACTGTAATCGTTTGGCACCATGCTCATGTCGATGCCGGCCATCACTGCCATGCGCGTCGCTTCTTTCTCGGTCGCCGCGATGCGCCAGAAAGTGACGAGCTTCTTTATGTCTTCCCAATCGGAAACGACGAAGCCATTGAAGCCGAGTTCGCCGCGCAGAATGTCGGTGAGGAGATGGTGATTGATGTGACCGGGCGTGCCATTGATATCCGCCGAGTTGACCATGATCGTGCGCGCACCGGCTTTCACCGCGGCCGCAAACGTCGGCAGGAAGTATTCGCGTAAGTAGTTTTCGGGAATCCACGCGGGCGTACGATCGCGGCCCGTCAAAGGAAAACTGTAGCCCATGTAATGCTTCAAGCTCGACGCGACCTGCGTTTGCGAAGAGACATCGGAGCCTTCGAGCCCGCGCGTGAACGCAACGCCCATCACTTTCGCGAGATAAGGATCCTCGCCGAACGTTTCCCAGAACCGCGGCCAGAGCGGATTCCGGCCGAGGTCGAGCACGGGCGAGAAGCTCCACGGAATTCCCGCGGCGCGTGTTTCAGCCGCAGTGATCTCCGCCGCGTGTTTCATCAACTCGGGATTCCAAGTCGCCGCCATCGCGGTCTCCTGGGGAAAGAGTGTCGCGCCGCGCACGTAATTCGCGCCGTGAATCGAGTCAATGCCGTAGATGACGGGAATGCCGAGACGCGTCTTCTTCGCCGCTGCCTGAATCTGACTGATGATCTCGTGCCAGTGGTCCACCGTCATCGCCTGATCGGCGACGTTGAGAATCGAGCCGACGCCGTACTTCACCACGGCCTTGTCGAGTTTCTCGGGATCGATCTTCAGGTCTTGATCGCTGCCCGAAGAAACCATGCCGATCGCGAGTTGGGTCATCTGTCCGACCTTCTCTTCGAGCGTCATGCGTTTGAGCAGCGCTTCGACCTGTTGCGAGTGATCGCGCAGTTTGGGAGCCGGGCTGGTGCGCCGGAAAAACTCATCGCTATCGACGACACCGGATTGTGTTTGCGCGATTACGGGTTGGAGTACGAAACACAGTGCAAGACTAACCACCCCCAGGGCACGGGTCAGGTTTCTCATCTATTTGCTGTCCTCAGGCTGGATTACAGGAACGCGGGTATTTTAGCCGCAAACGGCCGAACGGCACAGAATTTATTTAGAAGAACTGAAGACAGACCGGGGTCGGAATTTCGGCGCCGCCACCTGTCGGCGTCAGCCGTCCGGTTTGCTCATCGATGCGAAACGTCGCGATGTTGTCGGTGTGCTGGTTGGCCACCAGCAGAAAGCGTCCGGACGGATCAATCGTGAAGTTTCGCGGCCACTTTCCCTCGGTCGAAACGTGCTCGACGAGATTCAGCCGGCCGCTGTGCGGATGGATCGCAAACACGACGATGCTGTTGTGACCGCGATTCGAGCCGTAAAGAAAT
>DASXXL010000809.1:0-2708 GCA_036503085.1 Pyrinomonadaceae bacterium
GATCAGCGCCGCGACACCCATCATGATCCCGAGTATCGCCATCAACGCCGTCACCCGCGCCAGCCGTCGCTTCGATCGCGAACGAAGGTATCTCAGTGCTAAGAAAAGTTCGTAAGGCATTTATCCACGCGCAGGTGGACACTTCTTCGTGTCTTCAGGTCGGTTTTCCGGCAACAACCGTTTCAGGTTAGGCTGATCTGTCGCACTCGGATCTCCCAGCGGCCGCAACTCATAAATCGTTTCCGTCACGCGCCGAAAACTAAACCGTTCCTCCAGCTTCACGATCATCGGTATCTCGTCACGCTGCCAGCCGCACGGCAACCACCAGCGCGGATCCGCATCGATAAAAACTCTCTTCCCTTCATTCAAATAGTTCTCAATCGTCGGAAACAACCGATCGCCGGGCCAACCGCCGCCGGTGCCGATCGTCTTCCAATTACCGTCGCCAATCGCCGCCCAGTAATGGACCGCGATCGTCTGCGCGCCCGAGATCATCACCGCATCCGGCGGTACCTTTTCGAGTCGATACTTGTAATCGCGGCTCATCGCGCGTCGCTCGATAAACTCAAAACTGATCGGCCGCATACAAATAAACAGCACGATCGCCACGACTGCGATCACGCCCGCAGTCGCAACAAACGCCCGTCGCTTGTTTCGGAAACGACCTTCCGCGAGCCGCAAAGTCCAGTAAGCACCCAACGGCGCGATCGCCGGCCAGCCGGTGAGAAAGTAGCGCCAGTTAATTGTCGTGCTGTAATTGAGAAACAGCAGCAGGTTCGCGCAAAAACCGACCAGCCACAGCAACAGCATCGGCGTCATGCGATGCTTGCGCCACTCGAGCCACGGCGCAAACAGCATCGTCGCGAAGATCAGGGGCGCGCTGATGAAGTAGTAAAGAAGGTAAGGAATAACGTTCGCAAAGGTGACTGGATGACGCGCTGATTCTTCGCGCATCGATTCGCGCCAGCCGTCCCAGATCCAGCGATAGTGCGGGTCAGTGACATACCAGTAACCGAACCAGCTAAACGCGAGCACCAGAAACAGCAGACACGCAGCCGCGATTGAAAGCACCGTCCGCCGCTCGAGCTTCCAACCAAATACAAACGGCGCGAGCACGAGCCACGGCAAGTAAAAACCGATCGTCTCGCGCAGGTTGACGCCGAGCCCCATCAAACCCGCGCCCAGCAGAATCAACCACAGCTTTCGCTGTCGCACGCCGCGAAGATGGACCACGAGGGCCGTCGACAACAACAGCACTGACGGCACGTCAGTCATCACCTGTCCACCGTAAACCACGAACACCGGTGAGAACGTGACCAGCAGCGCCGCGATTGTCGCCGTCTGCAATGAACCGCTGATGTCGCGCGCCAGCAACCAGCACATCACGATCGCGAGCGGCGCCTGCACGACGACCGCGTACTTGAAAAGCAAGTACGCATTCTCAGGCTGCACGTGAAAGAGAGCGCGCGCAATCACGAACAACCCGTGGTTGCCGAAGATGAACAGGTTCCGGCCGAGCGCCATCGACGACGGATAGCCGTCGATCGACAGCATCGTGTAGTCCATGCCGTCCCAATCGCCGATGAACGGATCGACGAAGTAAAGGACCAATGCGAACGCGACGAGCGCCGGTATGGCCCACCAGCGCCACGCGCGCCAAAAGGACGGCCAAGAGGATGCCTCAGCGCCGGGTTGTGTGCTGCTTAGAAAGTCAGACGTGTTTGTCGTCAGGGGCTGTTGGATCAACGAGTTGAGCTTTGACCGAAACGTCCGGCCGCTTCACCATTTTTACGCGATTTCCCTGCGCATTGTACTCAACTTCGTCCATGATGTTGTAGATGAGGAGCACTCCGCGACCCGACGTTCGGAAAAGGTTTGAGGGATCGCACGGGTCGGGTATCTGATTGATGTCGAAACCTTCGCCTTCGTCTTCGACGGTGAAGCTCGCTTCCTGCGGCGTCAGCTCGGCCGTGATGCGCACGAGTTTCGTGGGGTCGCTTTTGTTGCCGTGTTTGACTGCGTTTACAAACGCTTCATCGAGCGCGACGAAAAGATTTGAACGATCGGGTTTGATCAAACCGAGCTTCGCCACGCGGTCCTGGAGATACTCGAGCACGCCGTTCATCAGCGCCAGATCGCTCGGCAACTCAAACTCGATCTTCTCGTGAACGTGCGAGAGAAGTTGCGGATCGTCGACGTAGCGAAGTTTATAGGCGAGGGTCTTCTCTACAATCTCGCGCAGCTCGTCGCGGTCGTAAGGTGAGCGTACATAGTTGGCCGCGCCCATTTTGAAAGCTTTAATGTCGCTGATCGGTTCGCCATTGGATTCGGCGTCGGAAAGATCGCTGATGATGAGATCGAAGCTCTCGAGATCGTCGCGCCGGAGGGCTTTCGCGCGTCCGCCGGTCACGACCACATCATGGCCGAGTTGACCGAGGACCTTTTCGAGTAGGAGACGCAACTCATCGTTATTGTCGACGATGAGAATCCGGCGTTTATGCATCCAGCTCCAATCTAAAATTGCTTGAGGAGAGTGACCTGCTTGCCGCACGCGAGCGATCAACCAACTGTACGAAAAGCTGTCGCGGCGCGTTCGAAATATATCAGAAACGCCGCCACGGATAACAGAGACGGCTCTTCTCTTGTTAAACTACGCCCTCCTGGCCCCATGGCTAAACAGGGAAAGCTACAAACATTTCTGGAGTATG
>DASXXL010000810.1:0-7697 GCA_036503085.1 Pyrinomonadaceae bacterium
GTTTGTTTTCGGAGGTAAGAGCAATGAAACGAGTGTTGTTTGCGGTAGCGGTGATGGTGGTCGCGCTTTGCGCATTGGTTTTCAGTTCACAGGCCGAGAACGTCAGCCTGCGCGGCGATTATGTTGAAGTGCGCACCGCGAGCGTGTTCGCCGGCGCGTGTCACTACAACGGCGAAGTCGTCACGACCGGCCGCGACGCGATGATGGCGTGGAACGTGACCTCCGGAAAATGGCAGGGCGTGGATCTCAGCGGCGTACGCGCGCTGGCGATCATCACTGCCGACGCGAACCTCTCCGAAAACAACGCCGCCCGCTCTTCCGAAATCATCATCGACTCCAGCGCTTCGCAAACACAGTCGCAAGCGCTGCTCAACGCACTCAAAGTCAAATACGCCGCGACGCTCGGCAACGTCGTCACCGTCCGCAGTGCGCCGATCAAGTTCGATCACAAGGGTCGCACTTACGCCGTCGCCGCTGACGTAGCAACGATCAACGTCGAAGCGATGCCCAACGATCTCTGCTGCAAGATGCCGAACCTCGTCTGGTACTCACCGCTCGTAGGACTCGAAAATCGCAAGGTCGGGTACACCGTCAACGCCACTTACTCGGGCAAAGCGATCGCCACGCCGTGGTCCCGCTCAGGCGAGGACAGCGCGTTCTACGGCAGCTTCTCTCTATAGCAGCACGGCTTAGCAGCCGCAGTGAACTTCAAGACTTCCCGTTTCAATCGGCGCGATAGATCTGCGCGCCTTCGATATTTCTGAGAAGGTGCCCCAGCGATCGCCTGTTGTGCGACAACGCGATGATGTACGTGTAACCGGGATAGTTGATCGTCTTCGCTAACTGGCCCACCAACCTCTTGTCGCGCCCATCGAGTTGCAAACCAGACAACACTCGTTTCGACGTCACCCCGAGAACATAGCTCGGCTCGTCCGGCACATGCCGGCAAACCTTTCGCACCAGATACGCTGACCTGAGCAACGGCACGTTCGCGAGTTGCGCGCGCAGCGCCTCGACGGCTTCGCTCGTCAATCCGTGCGGCACAAACTCGTCCGCGCTCGTAATCGTCCGGCGCTCGTGTCTCGCAATCTCGAGCTCGTTGTAATAATTAACCGCACACTGCCGGTACTTCTCTGCTTCCGCGCCGCGTTCGCGCGCCATGAGAAACGAGTAGATCGCCTGACAACCATCGGGCACAAGCGTGACTTCTTTTTCCATTGCCAGTTCCAGGTGCTTGATACCCGCTTCATCGCCCTCTTCTAACAACGTCATCCCGAGCGCGTAGTTTGCTGCGATATGATCGGGCATCAATTCCAGCACCTCGCGCAGCAGCGGGACGGCAACGGCGTTGCCTTCTATGCCACCCAGGTAGCGCGCGCGGGCCCAACGCTCTTCCACGCTCATGTCCGCGGGCGCCTTGTCGGCGAGCGTCGCCAATCCCTGCTGCGCTTCAGCAACGAACTTGTGCCGCTCGCTCCACGAGTCGGCGAGCTGCTCTTTCCAGAACCTGTTCTGGCGTTCGATAAAGTCGGTGGGAATGCGCGCGAATAGGTCCTGATCGACGAACGGTTCACCATCAGTGATCGCGAACGCGTTCAAGTCAGCAGTCTCACGCACGTTCGCATAACCAATCACCGCCAAACGATCCGCAAGCGCCGGATGCGTGTCGTCGTAGCGATGCCGTGCGGTTAATGACTCAGCGAACCACACCTGCGCTTTGTCGGTTGGAAGCGGTTCGCGCAACGACTGCAGCAGCTCGGCAAAAGTCTCGCGTGGTGGTTGTGGATCGGTATCGGCGCGGGCGTGGAGCGCGGGCCAGAAAACTTCGTTGAGGGCCCTGACTTTCAGTTCGAGATTGATCAAAACGCGAGCGGTGGTTTCCTTGCCCGCAACACCGACGGCGCAACGATCTGCTTCATATTCGTGGGCCCGCGCCAGTACGAACGAGTAGGCCCAAAAGTACGGCGCGTACCAGTTGAAGAAACGTTCAAACACTTCGAGGCCGTAACGCGGATGCTTCTTTATGTTTTCCAAAACCTGCGTCCAGGTTTGGCGCACGCGATATATCCAGCTCGCGAACTGTCCGTGACGCCCCGAGAGATGGCCAAACTCGTGCGCGAGCACGGCACGAATCTCAGCCGGCGACATCGACGTCAGCAACGGCAAGCCGACGCGCAGATAGTTCTCATGCCAGCCGAACACTCCGAGCCGCGGCCGTTGCACGATGCTGGCGTTGTATTCCCGCGTCAACAGGATCTTCCGCAACTTTGGACCACCGGTCACCGCGCGCACTTCCCGCACCAGTTCAAATAAACCCGGCGCGTCTTCGTACTTCACTTCGTCGCCTTCCGGTTCGGGAAACTCGATCCACAACGACTGGGCGATCAGGAAAGCCGCGCCGAGCAGCAGCACCAGGATCTGGATGATCAGATAGTTAATCGCGCGCAGATAAAGAACAACGAATACGAAGAGCAGGATTAGGACTAGTACGCCGAAGAGCAACAGATAACCCAACGCAGCGAGTAGTCCGACGCGGAGGCGATAGTTAGCAGGGTGCTGGCGTTCGTAATATTCCAGCTGCTCAACGAAGGCGACGAATTCTTTCTCCTCCATCACGGTCGTCTTAACATGACCGCGTCAAACGCATCAACAACTTTCTTGCGCCTCGCAAACATCGCGCAAGTGCCGGCCCGCTAAAGCCATCCACAGATTACGCAGAAAGAACAAAGCAAAAGTCTTCTTCTAACTCTGCGTAATCTGCGGATGGCTTTATGAAAAGAATTTATCTTCGCATAAAGATTATAGCTTTGACTCTTGGCCCAACTCTCTTTAGCATCCTCCCTTACCCACAGGAGGAGCTCCCATGCCACAAAGCCGCATCAGCATCTTCGACACCACTCTTCGCGACGGCGAACAGTCCCCCGGCTGTTCGATGGACCTGCGCGAAAAGGTTCGGATGGCGGAAAAACTGGAGGAACTCGGCGTAGACATCATCGAAGCCGGGTTTCCGATCGCGTCGGAAGGCGACTTTGCGGCGGTTCGCGCGGTCGCGTCGCAGTGCCGCGAAGTCAGGGTCGCGGCGCTGTGTCGCACCGCCGAGCAGGACGTCGCACGCGCGGCTGAAGCCTTGTCGCGCGCGGAGCATCCGCGCATTCACACATTCTGCGCCACGTCTGACATTCATCTCGAACACAAACTCAAGAAGACTCGCGCCGAAGTGATCGAGATGACGCGTATGGCTGTGTCTCGTGCGTACAGCTACGCGGAAGACGTCGAGTTCTCGGCGGAAGACGCGACGCGCAGCGACATCGATTTCCTGTGCGAAGTGCTCGACGTTGCGGTCGATGCGGGCGCTTCGGTGCTGAACGTGCCGGACACGGTCGGTTACACCACGCCGCCGGAGATGGCGCGGCTGGTCCAACAGGTTCGCGAACGGGTCGTGCGAGACAGAGACGTGATCGTCAGTGTTCACTGTCACAACGATCTCGGCCTCGCGGTGGCAAACAGTCTCGCGGCGATCGAAGCGGGCGCGCGGCAAGTTGAATGCACGATCAACGGCATCGGCGAGCGCGCGGGCAATGCGTCGCTGGAAGAGATCGTGATGGCGTTGCACGTGCGCGCCGATCGTTTGCCGTTCACGACGGGCATCGACACGGCTCAGCTTTATCCCGCGAGCCAGTTGCTGTCGAGCATCGTCGGTTTCGACGTGCAACCAAACAAAGCGATCGTCGGGCGCAACGCGTTTGCGCACGAGGCGGGCATTCATCAACACGGCGTCATCAATAATCCGCTGTGTTATGAGATCATGACGCCTGAGTCCGTCGGCGTGCCGGCGAATTCGCTCGTGCTCGGCAAACATTCGGGCCGTCACGCGCTGTCGCTTCGTTACATGGAGCTGGGGTACGATGTTACCGCGGCCGAACTCGACGCGGCTTACCGAAAATTCACCGACCTCGCCGACAAGAAAAAACGGATCTACGATCAGGATCTGATTTCTTTACTGAGCACCGCGGCCTGCGCGGCTGCGTGAGGTTTTACCATGAGATTAAGGATTACGGTTCTTCCCGGGGATGGCATTGGACCAGAGGTTACGGCCGAAGCGGTGCGCGTGCTGCACGCGACCGCCGCGATTCACGGCCACCGTTTCGACTTCGAAGAACAGGCGATTGGCGGCCGTGCGATTCGCGAGTTTGGGTCGCCGCTGCCGACGAAGACACTCGATGCGTGCCTGGCCAGCGACGCGGTGTTGCTCGGCGCAGTCGGCGCGCCCGAATTCGATCGTGGGCCAACAAACCAACGGCCCGAAGCGGGCTTGCTGTTGTTGCGGCGCGCGCTCGGTGGTTACGCGAATCTGCGGCCGGCGATTTCATATGCGCCGATTGCGGCGTGCTCGCCCTTGCGCGAAGAGATCGCGAGCGGCGCGGACATTCTCTTCGTGCGCGAGCTGCTCGGTGGTTTGTACTTCGGCGAGCCGCGCGGAATTGCAGACGCGAACGGAACCACCGTCGCCACCAACACGATGAGCTATTCGGTCGAAGAGATCGAACGTGTCGCGCGCATCGCTTTCACGGCCGCGCGCAAACGGCGCGGCAAAGTCACTTCCGTCGACAAAGCGAACGTGCTCGAAACGTCGCAGCTTTGGCGACAGACGGTCACGCGCATCTCTCGCGATTATCCGGACGTCACGTTGGACCACTTGTATGTCGACGCGTGCGCGATGCACTTGATCGCGAACCCGCGCCGCTTCGATGTTGTGTTAACGGAGAATTTGTTCGGCGACATTCTTTCGGACGAGGCGGGAGTGATTGCCGGTTCGCTCGGCATGCTCGCGTCCGCGACGATCGGCGGCGACGTGGGACTCTACGAACCGATTCACGGTTCGGCGCCCGACATCGCGGGCCAGGGTGTCGCCAATCCCTGCGGCGCGATTGCGTCGGCGGCGATGATGTTGCGCCACTCGGCGCAGCTCGAGCAGGAAGCGTGTGACATCGAGCTCGCGATCGAGCACGTGATCGAGGCCGGTTATCGCACGCCCGATATCGCGACGGGCACCGGCGGTTATCTCGCGTCGACCAGTGAAATGGGCGAGTTGATTTGCCAGGCCGTAACTGAAATCGCCGATATGCGCCACGCGTATCACGCTGTCTAACGCCACAAAGAGGCACAAGAAGCACAAAGGATTATTCCTTGTCTGCCTCTTTGTGACCCGAGGTTCAATGCCAACGCTACTAGATAAACTCTGGCAAGCTCACGTCGTTCGTGAGGCGCGGGGCGAGCCGACGCTGCTCTACATCGATCTCCACCTCATTCACGAGGTCACGTCTCCCCAGGCTTTTGCTGGTCTCAAACAAGCGGGCCGTCGGGTGCGCCGTCCGGATCTAACGTTCGGCACGGTCGATCACAATGTACCGACGACGGATCGCAGTCTGCCGATCGCCGACGCAGTCGCAGCCAATCAAGTCGAAACGCTGCGGCGCAATTGTCAGGAGTTCGGCATCCAACTCTTCGATATTCACTCGCCCGAACAAGGCATCGTGCACGTCATTGGACCAGAGCTTGGCCTGACGCAACCGGGCATGACGATCGTTTGCGGCGATAGTCACACGAGCACGCACGGTGCGTTTGGCGCGCTCGCGTTTGGCATCGGCACGAGCGAAGTCGAACACGTGCTCGCGACACAGTGTTTGCCGCAAAACAAGCCACGCACAATGAAGGTCGACGTTCGAGGCACGCTGCCGGCAGGTGTGACGGCGAAGGATCTCGCGCTCGGCATCATAGGCCGCATCGGCACTGACGGCGCAACCGGTTATGTGATCGAGTACACGGGCGAAGCGGTGCGCGCGCTTTCGATGGAAGGCCGCATGACGTTGTGCAACATGAGCATCGAAGCGGGCGCGCGCGCGGGCATGATCGCGCCTGATGACACGACGTTTGCTTATTTGAAGGGACGGCGCTTTGCGCTTGACGGCGAGCGGTGGGACAGAGCATTGGATCACTGGCGCACGTTTGTCAGTGACGACGATGCGGTTTTCGACGACACGGTTGAGATCGATGCGACGCGTCTCGAACCGTTCGTAACGTGGGGCACGAGTCCCGGCATGGTTGTGCCGGTGACGAGTTATGTGCCCGATCCGGCGGAAACGACGAACGCGAGCGATCGGCAGGCAGCGGAACGCGCGCTCGAATACATGGCGCTCGCACCGCGCACGAACATTCAGGAGATCGCGATCGATCGCGCGTTCATCGGCTCGTGTACGAACGCGCGGCTCGAAGATCTACGGGCTGCCGCGCGGGTGGTGAAGGGTTATCAGGTGAGTTCGTCGGTGAGCGCGATGGTCGTGCCGGGCTCGCAGGAGGTGAAACGCGCGGCCGAGCACGAAGGGCTCGATCGCATTTTTAGTGAAGCCGGTTTTGAGTGGCGCGAGGCGGGCTGTTCGATGTGTCTCGGAATGAATGCCGACATTTTGGAGCCGGGCCAGCGTTGTGCTTCGACGAGTAATCGCAACTTTGAAGGGCGGCAGGGACGCGGCGGTCGCACGCATCTCGTAAGTCCGATGATGGCGGCGGCGGCGGCGATCAAAGGACATTTCACTGACGTGCGCGAGTGGGAGTTTAAGTAAGAACATGCAGCCGTTCACGAAACATACCGGACTCGTGGCGCCGCTCGCGCGCGCGAACGTCGATACGGACCAGATCATTCCGAAACAGTTTTTGAAACGTATCGAGCGCACGGGGTTTGGTGAGTTTTTGTTTTACGACTGGCGCTATTTGCCGGATGGTAGTTTGAATCCGTCGTTTGTGCTGAATGAGCCGCGGTATCGAGGCGCGTCGATTCTCGTGGCGGAGAAGAACTTTGGTTGTGGATCGTCGCGCGAGCACGCGCCGTGGGCGCTTGGTGAGTTTGGGTTTCGAGTGATCATTGCGCCGTCGTTTGCGGATATATTCGCGAACAACTGTTTCAAGAATGGGATGTTGCCGATCGCTTTGCCTGTTGACGAGATTATGAGGCGCGCGCAGGAGATCGAAGGTTACGAGTTAACGGTAGAGCTTGAGACACAGATGATCACGGATGAAAACGGATTGGCGGTTCGGTTTGAGGTTGACGCTTTTCAGCGTTACTGCTTGCTGGAAGGTTTGGACGATATCGGACTCACGCTGCGACACGAGGACGCGATCAAGGCTTATGAAGCGCAGGTGAAGCGGTAGACGGAAAGGTGTCGATAGACTTCGCCGGGACGCAGAATGGTGCTCGGGAAGTTTGGGTGGTTGGGTGAGTCGGGGAAGTGCTGTGGCTCAAGACACAGCGCCGCGTACTTCTGATAGACCACACCGCGCTTGCCGCTGAAGCTGCCGTCGAGAAAGTTTCCGGAGTAGAACTGCATACCGGGTTGGTCGGTCCGTATCTCCAGCACGCGGCCGGATTGAGGATCGTAAAGCCGCGCCGCACACCGCAAGGACCAATCGTTCGAAACAGCGCTGCTCTCCCAGTCGTTCAAGACGAAGTTGTGATCGTAACCGCCAGCGGTCTTGAGATCCCTTCCGATCGCTTTACCGTCCCTAAAATCCCATGCTGTGTTTGCCACCGCTCGAACCTCTCCCGTGGGAATTAAGTCTTCCGAAACGGGCGTAAACGCATCAGCATTGAGCGTCAGCTGATGACTCAAAATATCCCCGCCACCCGCGAGATTGAAATACGA
>DASXXL010000811.1:0-3502 GCA_036503085.1 Pyrinomonadaceae bacterium
TGAAGTGCGGCGCGTGAAAGAAGCGGGACGCGAGTTGATGGAAGTTTGTGTGGGTGTTGGTGGGACGATCACGGGCGAGCACGGCGTGGGGTTGGATAAACGCGATCTGCTGCCACTCGTGTTCTCCGAAAACGATATGAACGCGATGCTCGCGGTGCGTCGCGCCTTCGATCCTCTGGGTCTCTGCAACCCCGGCAAGATCATCCCCATGCTGCGCGGCTGCGGCGAAGGCCGCGCTGTCTCTATTGAGACTGCACCACTTCCTTCCTCGAACATTGATTTCGCGTCTCCCGCAACCAACCTCCAATCCCCGTTTAAAACCACGACGCAAAATGAGCTTCGTCCAGGCCCGGTTTATCCCGAGTCCACCGAAGAAGTTGCCGAGATCGTCAAACACGCTGCCTCCCAACATTGGACCGTAGCCGCCGCTGGCGGTAAGACGCTTTTCAGGGGATTTAAGGGCGAGATCACTGTTGAAACAACTCGACTTAACAAAATCATCGAACACGAACCAGCGGATCTGATCGCGGTGGCCCAAGCCGGCGTACCTCTCACCACTTTCAACGAAAAACTCACCGAAAACGGCCAATGGCTGCCACTCGATCCACCAAACAATGGACGCGCCACTCTCGGCGGCATCGTCGCCACCGGGCTCGGCGGCGCACAACAGTTCGGCTACGGCCGTCCACGGGCAGCAGTGATCGGCGTGACAGTCGTTCTCGCTGACGGCAGCGTTATCAAAGCCGGCGGCCGCGTCGTGAAGAACGTCGCCGGTTACGATTTGTGCAAGCTGTTCACCGGCAGCTACGGCACGCTCGGCATCATCACCGAACTGTTCTTCAAACTGCGCCCGCGACCCGCGCGTGAAGCGACAATCATCGCTACTGGTTCGCTCAACTCTCTGCTCGCGGCAGGCCGAGCGATTCTCGATGCGAGACTCTTCCCGGTGGCGGTGGAGTTACTATCGGCGCCTTACGGCAGGTGGATTGGAATCGCCAGCGAAGGTGCGGAAATCTTATTGATTCGTTTTGCGGGAAACGAAAAAGGCGTCGCGTATCAACTCGAACAGGCGCTGGCTCAACTGAAGAACTCGGGCGTCAAGTCGACGGAAGTTTTAGCGGATGACACGCAAGTGTGGACGAAGCTCGCCGCGGTTCCCATCGAACAAGCTCCATCGTTCGCAAGGCGCGTGCTGCGAACGCAGGTTGCGGAAAAGATTCACGCTCTCGATGGTCCATGGCAGGCGGGACTGGCAGACGGGCGGATCAGGACTGCGGATCTTGGTTCGCAACGTCGGCTCGCGCTCGATCCGCTCAGCCAACGCGTAAAGCAACAACTTGATCCTTTCAACTTACTCAGAGGACACGACCATGAATACGCTGCGTAAACTCGGACGAGTTTTCCTAGTCCTGGCGTTCATAAACGCTTCCATCGCACCCGCGCCCGCGCGCGAACCGGTGCGCGGCCGCCACGGCATGGTCGCCTCGACGAATGAAGTCGCGTCGCGTGTCGGCGTCGAGATCATGAAGCGCGGCGGCAACGCGGTCGACGCCGCGATCGCGGTCGCGTTCGCGCTTCAGGTTACGCATCCTGCCGCGGGCAATCTCGGCGGCGGCGGCTTCATGATGATTCGTCTGAAGAACGGCCGCACGACGGCAATCGATTATCGCGAGATGGCGCCTGCCGCGGCGCATCGCGACGTCTATCTCGACAAGAACGGAAACCTGATCGAAGGCGAAGGTGGTTCGCTCGTCGGCTATCGCGCGGCCGGCGTGCCGGGCACGGTGCGCGGCATGGAACTCGCGCTCAAGAAGTACGGCTCCGGTAAGTTGACGTGGAACCAATTGATCGAACCCGCGCGCCAGCTCGCCGCGAACGGCTTCACGGTGACGTATGAGTTGGCGCGCTCGCTGCACGGTGAACGCGAATACCTCTCGCAGTATCCGGAAACGAAACGAATCTACTTGCGCAACGGCAACTTCTATAAAGAAGGCGAGCTGTTTCGTCAGCCCGAACTCGCGCAGACGTTCGCGCGCTTGCAACGTTTTGGTCCAAACGAATTTTACGAAGGTGAAACCGCGCGGATGATTGCGGCCGACATGAAGCGTCACAACGGTCTGATGAAGCTCGAAGATCTGCGTGGCTATGTCGCGAAGGAACGCACGCCGGTGCGCGGCAACTATCGTGGCTACGAGATCATTTCGATGCCGCCGCCGTCTTCGGGCGGCGCGGTGCTGATCGAGATGCTCAACATCCTCGAAGGTTTCGATCTCGCGAAGCTCGACGCGTCGTCGTCCGATCGTTATCACCTGATGGCTGAAGCGATGCGCCGCGCGTTTGCCGATCGCGCTGAGTACATGGGCGACAGCGATTTCGTGAAGGTGCCGGTCGCCGGGATGATCGATAAGGCGTACGCGGCGCGTTTGCGTTCGAGTATCAACACGGATCGCGCGTCGAGTAGTGCGGAAGTGCGCGCTGGCCGTCCGGCTGGTTACGAGTCGGAGGAGACGACGCATTTCACCGTGGTCGACGCTGAAGGCAATGCGGTCGCGAACACTTACACGCTCAATAATTCATACGGCTCGGCCGCGATGGCGAAAGGCACCGGGCTGCTGCTCAACGACGAGATGGACGACTTTGCGGCGAAGCCGGGTACGCCGAACATGTACGGATTGATCCAGGGCGAACGCAATGCAGTCGCGCCGAAGAAACGCCCGCTATCGGCGATGACACCGACGATCGTGTTGCGTAAGGATGGCAGCTTTTGGTTTACGGTCGGAAGTCCCGGTGGTCCAACGATCATTAACACCGTGCTCTGCGTGATTACGAACGTGATCGATTACGACATGAACATTCAACAGGCGATCGACGCACCGCGCATTCATCATCAGTGGCTGCCGGATGAGCTCGTCGGCGAACCGTCTGGGTTTTCGAGCGATACGCAGCGTGCGTTGACGGCGCGTGGGCACACGCTTGGGAAGCTGCGTTATCTCGGCGATGCGGAAGGGATCATGATCGAGCAGAAGACCGGGATGCGGCTCGGCGCGACCGATCCGCGTAGGAGTGATGGTTTGGCGATTGGTTATTGATTAGTGTCGTCTTTGGCGTTTTCATCGCAAGAAGAAAAGCTGCTGGCGTGCATTCACTGCGGCCTGTGTCTCGAGGCCTGTCCGACGTATGTGATCACGGGCAACGAGAATGATGGCCCACGCGGGCGGCTTTACTTGATGCGCGCGGTTGCGGAAGGACGGTTGGAGAATACGTCGGACGCGTTCCGCACGCACATCGATCGTTGTCTTGGTTGTCGTGCGTGCGAGCAGGTGTGTCCGGCGGGTGTGGAGTATGGGCAGTTGCTGGAGGCGAGTCGTGAAGAGTTGTTGCACGCGCAGCCGAAGTCGGATCTGACGGATAAAGCTTTGCGGTTTGTGTTGCGGCATGTGTGGCTGTCGCCATGGCGGCTGCGGATGTTGTTTGGTGCAGCGCGTGTGTTTCGCGACCTTGG
>DASXXL010000812.1:0-8465 GCA_036503085.1 Pyrinomonadaceae bacterium
GCCACTGGTCCAGAACGTCGATTCCGTCAGGGCGGCCGAAGACGTTAACATCCGGTTCACAGTTACAGACACGACGACCGGCACGCCCGTGAAAGGCCTAGGTCTATCGGCCTGGATCAGCTTGCGCGAGGGCAATAAAGGAACCGAGCCTGGGCAATGCCACGAGAAGATCCAGTCGTATTTGACCGGCAGCATGCGTGCACGTCCTGACGTCGATCTAAATTCCTATTACATCCTCTCTTTAAACAAGAGTCCGGATATATCGGTGATCGATCCGCTGTTGGGATTTGGTGGCAGCAAACTGCTCACGCTCGTGATGTTGAAAAGCCCCGGCGAGGATTGGCTCCTTACTCGCGACGGCGAATTAATCTTCGTCACTCTGCCTGCGATCAATCAGGTTGCAGTAATCACTACACGTAGTTGGAAAGTGCTCAACTACATCGATGCGGGAACGAGTCCGACTCGCATCACCACGCAGCCTGACCAACACTACGTGTGGGTCACAAACGAAGGCAACGAAAAAGAAGGCGGCGTGACGGTTATCGATCCGGCAACCCTCAAGGTCGTAGCCAGGATACCGACTGGCGCCGGCGATCACGATATCGTCAGCAGCAGCGACAGCCGCTTTGTTTTTGTTTCTAATCGCGAAGCCGACACCGTGTCGGTTATTGACGTTCAGAAACTGGAGAAGATTAGCGACGTCAAAGTCGGTTCAGGACCATTCTCCATGGCCGTATCCGAACTGAGCAACGCGATCTACACAGCGACCGAGAGCGATGGGAACGTCACGGTGATCGACGGCCAAAGCCGGCAAATCATCGCCCGCATGAAGACCAAGCCTGGCGCGCGTTCGATTCGCTTCGCGCCCGGCGGCCGGTATGGCTTCGTGCTCAACACGAAAGAGAGCACCGTTTCCATTTTCGATGCGGCCTCGAATCAGATCCTTCACGAAGTCAAGGTGGGCAAAGCGCCGGATCAGATTATGTTCAGCGAGACGTTCGCTTTCGTCAGATCGCTGGATACAGAAAGCGTGGCGATGTTGCGACTCGCAACGATTGGCAAAGAAGTTGCCATCACGGATTTCCCCGGCGGACAAGCCGCTCCGCGAAATGGCTCAACTCCGGTACGTGCTGATTCGATCGTTTTGGCGCCGGAAGGAAACTCGGTAATCGTTGCGAATCCGGTTGATCGAACCCTTTATTACTACACCGAAGGCATGGCGGCGCCGATGGGCGACTTCCAAAACTACCGGCGCGAGCCGATGGCGGTGTTGGCTGTAGATCGCAGTTTGCGCGAGATCAAGCCCGGCGTTTATTCGACAATCACAAAGTTGCCGGCCAGCGGCCATTATGACGTCGCCTTCCTGAACGATGCTCCGCGCGTATCTCATTGTTTCGATCTGAGTGCCGCTCCCAATCCGTCGTTCAAAGAAGAACGGCCGGTGGCGCTTCGTCTCGAACATCAACTGAAAGAGTTGAAGATGCCGGTCGGCAAAGACTTCACGTTCCGTTTCAAGCTCACCGAGACCGCAACGGGAAATCCCAAGGCTGGCCTGGATGACGTACGTGTGTTGACGTTCATGAGCTCCAGCGGCTGGCAACATCGCGACTTTGCGACGTCAGTGGGGAACGGATTTTATGAAGTCAAAATCAACGTGCCGGAAGAAGGCGTCTACACGATGTTTTTCGAATCTGCGTCGATGGGGGTTCGTTATAGAGATCTTCCTTACCTGATGCTGCATGCCGTCGGCTCGAAGAATACGGGGGGTAATTGAAATGACCACGCGATTGATGTTGACGGTTGTAATTCTCGCTTCACTGTTCTGCGTGATCGACGTTCGCGCGCAGCATTCATCCTCGGGTGGTCCACCTACTTCGGAGTCGAAGAAGGCGATGGGAACTTACTCTTGCCCGATGCATCCGGAGGTCAAGTCGACGAAACCGGGCAAATGTCCGAAATGCAAGATGGACCTGCGATTCAGGAATGAAACGAGCGTCGCCGTAAACAACAAATCCGCCGAACCACCGTTGATACCAACGACCCTGCCTGCATCGTCGAGTAAGATGGTCATTCCCGACGTTGAGGTGTTGGACCAGGACGGCAATGCGCTGCACTTCTACAGCGATCTCATCCAGAACAAAACAGTAGCGATCAACTTCATCTTCACTAACTGCACCACGATCTGTCCGCCGCTGGCGGCAACCTTTGCGCGCGTGCAGAAGGAGCTGGGCGACAAGGTCGGTAAAGACGTTCACTTCATTTCGATCAGCGTAGATCCGGTGACAGACACGCCCGAGCGACTCAAAATCTGGGGCGCAAAGTTCAAAGCCGGCGGCGGTTGGACCTTCGTTACCGGCGAGAAGCAGGAGATGGACAAGCTCCTGAATGCGCTCGGCGCGGCCGTTTCGAAGCGTGAGGACCACACGCCCGCGGTGATTATCGGCAACGACGCCAAGGGCGTTTGGACACGCGCGTATGGTCTGGCAAAACCAAGCCAGCTTGTCGGATTGATTGAAAACGTGATGGCTGGAAGGGTTGATGAGTCTTCAGGCAACACGGAGGCAAAACCATGAAGCTGCTTAGTGTCGTCGCCTTTGTTGTGTTCTTCGGCAGCGCAGTGCTTGGACAGGAGCCGGCTTCTGCGAACAAGCCAAAACCGCCTGCACCGGCGTCGCTAGGGCAAACGGATGGCAATGCATCCGCATCGGGGACTTCGCCGGCACAGCGATATTTTTCTGACGTTGAGCTGGTCGATCAGGACGGTCGGAAGCTGCGTTTCTACAGCGATGTCCTGAAAAACAAAATCGTCGCTATTAATGTGTTCTTCACGACCTGCACGAACATTTGTCCACCCATGAATCGCAATTTCGAGAGGATGCAGGAGGCGCTCGGCGACCGTTTGGGCAAGGACGTGTTCCTCGTTTCCATCACCGTCGACCCGGAGACTGATACACCGGCGCGGCTCAAGGAGTATGGCCGCCGCTTTCATGCTCGTCCCGGCTGGTTGTTTCTGACGGGCAAGAAGGAGAACGTCGATTGGGCGCTTTATAAGTTGGGCCAGTATGTCGAAACAAAAGACGATCACACGAATATCTTTATCATCGGAAACGAACCCAAAGGACTTTGGAAGAAGGCGTTTGGACTGGCGAAGGCAGAGGAGTTGATCAAGATCCTCGACGACGTAATCAACGACCGGTAACACGTAGCGGCTGCGATTTTCGCTTGTCAAACGGAAGGTTTCAGGCGCGTTCCTCATTCAACTTCTTGACACCGTACAAGCGATCAATATAGTGTGCGCTTGCTAACAATCTAAGTGACAGTCGCTGTTAGCTTCGGGTAACAAGGAGTAACCATGCATTGTCCTCTCCTCTCACTATCCTTACGGGAATCAGTCGCATCAACTCAGTTACGACGGGTGAGACGAAGGCCACTCTGGTTTCAATAACAAAACAGCACAACTGAAAGGAACTCACCATGACTTCGATCTCTCACCGTGCGTGGGCACGTGTATCCATCGTTCTCCTCGTTTGTTCACTGATTCTAATGCCAGGTCTTTTCTCTAAACGTTCGCCGTTGACGGTGACCGGAAGTATCACGTCGGCGGACGCTTCTACACCCAGGTCATACGTTGAATTCATTGACGGAGCTTACTTAGGAGCGCTGGGACGGTTCCCCACGTGTTTCGAAGAGCAAGCCGAGTACAACGCGCTCTCCAATGCCGCCGCAGCCAACAGTTTGCGACAGGAAGCAGAGCGTTTCGTCAGCACGCTTTTTGAGACGCAGGCATCGTTCGACGACACGGGCGGAACATATTGCCAGTCACCTGAATACGAAACGCTTAATCCGGCCTCGTGTGATCCGTTCATTAACGCCCGCTCGGATGTATTCATTACCGATCTATACGAAGGGTTTTTGCTACGCGAGCCCGAACCGGACGGCTTCAATGGCTGGATGCAGATCATACCGAGCGCCGGTCGTAAGGGAGTATTGAACGGATTCCGGTTCAGCGTTGAGTTTGGGGTTTTGGTTGACGCTCTCTATCAGGGCTTGCCGCCAGACTGCCCGCCGGACGAAGGCGAGGGTGGTCCTTGCGAGCGAGGGTCGTTATTCTATGCTCGTCTCTGTCCGTAGACGGTCGATGTGGAGCGCGGATCGGAGGTCGGATCTTCCAAAAGGAAGCAGTTCTTGTTTAATATAGTCTCCGATCCGCGTTTCCGCGGAGATTCATCATCATCGTTCAGGAGCGGAGTCGAATGACCTACATCGTTGCCGAACCGTGTGTTAATTGCCGCTATACCGATTGTGCCTTGGTTTGTCCCGTCGAGGCTTTTCACCTTGACGACGACATGCTCGTGATCAATCCCGAGACTTGTATCGATTGCGATGCGTGCGTGCCGGAGTGTCCGGTCGAGGCTGTTTTCTCGGAAGCTAACCTGCCGGCGGACTGGGCCAGCTACACTGCGATCAATGCCGACCGCGCGCTCAGCGGTTTGCCGACCATATCGGCGCGGCTCGATCCGCTTTGCGAATAACCGTCGCTCGCAAAATCTGATGAAGAAGCGCACCGGTTGGCTGATTGGCGCCTTCGCACTAACGGCTGGTGCGATCGGCGCCGCCACCACTCGCCGGAAACGAAACAGGATGCAGGCAACGAGGAAATCGAGTGACGTTTGGGCCAGGCCCGGCATGTTGGTCACGTTCCGCGCCGAACTGATGCCCAGTCGCGAGCGCGACGAACGCACGTTTCGCGTGAAGGAATTACTTCCCAGCGGTCGTGTTTCGCTGCACGGTGTTGATGGTGAGCACGCTGAGAAGGAGTTTGAGCCGGTGCAGCTCGATCGGCCGCTCGAGTAGCCCCAATCTTCAATCGGACTGGACCCAACAGCCTACCAGTTATAAATCTTTCCCGGCTCCATTACGCTCAGCTTCGGAATGCGCAACTCGTCGAGTTGCTGAATGATCTCGCTGCGATAGGTTGGCTTGAGATGCACGGCCATGATGTCCATGCCGTTGTGAGTTAACTTCTTCAATTCTTCACCAAGCGAAGCCGGCGTGAAGTGACGCGAAACTTCCGCGAGCTTCGCCATTCCGTTCGGAAACGACGCCTCGATCAGCAGCGCGTCTAGTTGCTTCACTCCATTAACGAGTTTCCAAAACTCTTCCGTCTCCGCCGTATCCGAACTGAAAGCCACGCTGGTCCGGCCGTCGGAAACGATCAACCCCACTGTCGGCACGATGTGATTCACCGGCACCGCGACGACGCTCAAATGCGCCACTGAAAACGGTTGGCCCACCGGAATCGGCACGTATTCCATCACTGGTCCATAATCGTTTTTCAAATCAGAAAAACGCGGGTACACGTTCCAGTTAAAAACGTCGCGTTCGAGCAGATCGATGACTTCCGGCGTCGCGTAAATGCGCATCGGTTCCTGCAACGATGGATAAAGATCGTCGATGAAGATCGGCAAACTGGCGATGTGGTCCATGTGAGGGTGCGTGACGATGACGTCGCGAACCTTACTGCGCTGCTCGTTGTTGAGTGCGATCGCAATGCTGCCCGCGTCGACGGCAACACGATCATCGATGAGGAAACAGGTCAGACGTTGTTCCAGGGTTGCGACACCCTGGTCATCAAACGTACTCGGTAAAAGTTCGATTCTCACGAGCTTCCAGCTCTGTTGGATTGCCGTCCAAGACCGCGCCAGTATATGTCAGAAAGGAGACACTCAGCGAGCGTTATTCCTGAAATGATGGTCCCTAACGGCGGCGCAATTCGTTTACCAGATCCTGCAACGCCTGCAAATACGCCGCTTCCTGCGCCTGCGCCTCAGCAGCGCCGCTATAAACCCCGCGCGAAATACGGCTGCGGTGAAATGCGAGCTCGCTTGCGAGTTGATTGAAACGTTTGCGCGCGCGCCAGCCTTTGTAGCCGCGTTGTGAAAGCGCCCTGAACGAAGAGCCCATGCGCCCGAAGATCGATCCGACCTCGTCGTATTCTTCGCGCGTCAGGAAACCGCGATCGAGATCGACGACGAGAAACTGCCGCACCATTTTTCCTTCACGGTGCAACGCAAAACCGATCACGACGAGCATGATCACAAACGCCGGCACCATCACCACGATGTACGTCAGTACGAAGACTGGTCCACCGCCAATCACAGCCGAGCCGTTCCAAATGCTGTGCATGAAGATCGCCATCAGCAAACCGATGATGGGCGTCACGATCTTCACAAACGTGTTGGTCGACTGCCGCGCGAGACCCAGTCCGATGCCCGTCATGCTCGTGAACAACGGATGTGAGAACGGCGCAAAGAACCCGCGAATAATGAAGATTAAAGGCAGCGCGCCGTGGCCCGCCGCCGCTGCTTTGCCGTAGTAAAGAACGTTCTCGGTCATCGCGAAACCGAGCGCGCTCAACGACGCATAGACGATCCCGTCAACGACGCCGTCAAACTCATCTTTCTTCCAAAAGAAAAAGATAAAGAGAATGCACGCCTTGCCAGATTCTTCTACGATCGGCGCGGAGATCACCGCGGCGAATGCCTCGCCCGCGTTGGCGTTTGAAAGCGCACCGACAACGCCCTGGCTCGTCGTATTCAGCAGAAACGCGAAGAACGTTGCGACGAGTGCGCCCCAGAAAAACGCGGTCGCGAGCATCCAGAGTGGCTCCGCTTCGTAGCGATCGATCCACAGCAGGAGAATGATGTAGAGCGGAACTGGAATAGTCGCTGCGACAAAGCCGAGCAGCAGCGCGACTGGTCCAGTCTCGATGCCGATCACAATCAACACGAGCAGGCCGAGAAACGAGGCGATGAGCATCGCCAGAATGCCGAGCGCGACTTTGATCGCGCTGACGCGCGGCGTGCGTGTGATGATGATGGTGGGCGCCGCTGCCATTAGAGGTTCTGGTTGATTCGGGTAGGTCATAAGTCGCGCAGTATAGTCGATGGTGGAGGATTAACGAGCACAGGTTTGCGCGCGGCCGCCATCGATTGAGTAGGTCGCACCAGTGATCCACGACGCTTCGCCGGACGCGAGGAAGAGGACGAGCGCTGCGATCTCTTCCGGGCGACCAGTGCGTCCCAGCGGATGCGTCTGTTTCGAGTGCTCGAGAAAAGCCACATACGCTTCTTCACTCATGCCGCCGCGTTTGTGAATTTCCGTCACCACAACACCGGGATTCACGGCGTTCACGCGAACGCCCTTTGCCGCGAGCTCCAGCGAAGCACAGCGCGTCAACTGGTCCAACGCCGCCTTCGACACGCAGTAAGCGAGCACTCCCGGAAACGCGCGTAATCCGGTAACACTCGAAACGTTCACGATATTCCCACGCCGCTCGATCAAACTCGGCAACGCTTTCTGCATCAATTGAAAAGCAGCGCGGACGTTTACGTCCATCATCTCGTCCCACGCTTCGAGCGACGTGTTTTCGATCGTGCCACTGCTGATGTGTCCGGCGGCGTTCACGACGACATCGATGCCGCCGAACGTCTTCACCGTTTCGTTCACGACGCGCTCTGCTTCAGGCGCGGCAGCAACGTCAGCCTGGATTGGCAACGCTTCACCATCGAGCGCGCGAATCTGCTCCGCGACTTCCTTTAACGCCTGCTCCTTCCGGCCTACACACGCCACTTTCGCTCCCGCTTTCGCGAAGGCGATGGCGCATGCCTGACCGATTCCGGAAGTCGCGCCCGTGACCAGCGCCACCTTGCCCATAAATCTTCGATCGCTCATCTTTTCCGTCCTCGTCTGAATGAGTAAAAGAGCCTATGTTGACAGTGTGATCCCAAAAGGCTGACTATTATCACCCTGGAGGCGACTGTTGGGAAACAACTCGGCAGATCAGTTTTTTCCTCGCAACCCGCGGACGCACTCGCGCTCGCATGATGACGTGCGCCCGCGTCACGCGCGCGGTCGAATGCCGTCGAGCACGGGTTACCTGATGGTGGCGATCGCGTTGGCCGCCGGTTTGTTCTTTGTGCTTTGGTATGTGCTGGTGCGCGGCGGTGACGAAGCGCCGTGGTTGTCGGCTGGTTTAGCTTCGAGTGTCGTGTTGCTCGTTGCCTTGTCAGCGCGCGAAGTCGTGATGCGTCGCGCGTGGACGCGTTATTTACTCGAGAATGGTATTCACGATACGCGACGCAGCGTTCACTCGAGTAGTCGCTCGACTAGCAGTAGTAAAAAAGGGTTTTCATCGTCGGTCCATTCCGCCGCGCTGCGCACGATACAAAAACATTCAGCCGCGGCCGATTCTCCCAGCTCGACGCCGGAAGCACATTTCGACGTCGCACAACTTTGTCACGACTACATCACGCAGACTGACGAGGCTATCAAATCGGGAACTTACGGCGGCGAAAAGGGAATCGCGATCCGGGCCGGTCAGGACCGCGTGCGCGCGTTACACAAGCACCACCTGCTGACATGGGCCAAAGGACAGTCGCGCTTGTTGACGCACGAAGCACAAC
>DASXXL010000813.1:0-3506 GCA_036503085.1 Pyrinomonadaceae bacterium
TGTTGGATTGCGCGGTGCTCCCCGACATGCGTCGGCCGTTAGTGATTCAGTGAGACCTCGATGTTTTTTAGAACGACCTATCGCACCACAGTAAAGCCAAACTCCGCCAACTCACCCTCAGCAGTCGCGTTAAGCATCACCGTCGAAGAATCTCGCAACTTCGCTGCGGTCTGCTTTGTTTGTCACACGCGCTGTGGGTCCCAAAGGGCGAGTTGGGAGTGAATTGATAACTTAATTGCCGCCTCGCAAACGAGGCTTCCCTCCCGGGTACCTGCGTGTCTCGCGCATTCGGCACGCAAAAGCCGAAGTGTGCATTGATGACGACAAAGCCAAACGTAACCGCGAAGAAAAAGAAGCGAAAGAAGAAAACGGCGCTCGTGGTCTGTCGCGATCGAAAGCAGTTTTGGACGACGCAGACGCAGTTCTGGCAATGGGTGCGAGATGGTGTCGTGATGAAGACTGGCGATCAGCCGTTGACGGGGTTGTTTCGGCGCGAGCATGAGGAGTTGATGGTGCTGTTGAGCAATACGGTTTTGAACCTCGCGCACCCGAATCACATGCGGGAGGCGCTGCTGTCGCGCAGGATTGGTATAGCCGGCAAGTAGCTGGAGTTTACACATGCGAAAGGTCTTTTTAACGGGGATTTTGCTGATCAGCGCCCTAAGCGCACACGCGCAACAACAGGATGATCGATACAGGATCGGCGCTGGTGACGTGCTCGACGTCCGCATCTACAACCGCCCGCAGTTGTCGCGTGATGCGGTTCGCGTCGAAGGCAACGGCATGATTCGCATGCCGCTGATCGATACGGAGATTCAAGCGGCGTGCCTCACCGAAGGCGAGCTCGCCAAGGACATCGCGACGCGCTACACGAAGTATTACCGCAACCTGCAAGTCGATGTATTCATCAAGGAATTTCACTCGCGACAGATCGCGATCATCGGCGCCGTAAACGATCAGGGACGTTTCGAGCTGCAACGACGCATTCGTCTGCTCGAACTGTTGACCTACGCCAAAGGTCCTTCGCCAAAAGCCGGACAGACCATCAACGTCGTTCACTCCAGCGCGCCGTCGTTGTGCAAGAAAGACGACGACGAGATCAGCGCCTTCGCTAGTTATCGTCTGAGCGACACGTTGCTCGGCGAGCCGAAAGCAAATCCTTATCTCGAAGCCGGCGACATCGTGACGCTTCCCGAAGCCGATCAGGTTTACGTCGTCGGTAACGTCGTTATGCCGCTTACGATTCCGCTGAGAGAACCGATAACCGTGAGCCGCGCGATCGCTATGGCGGGCGGCACGCGGCAGGACACGAAGAAAGACAAGATCCGCATCGTGCGGCAGGAGCCGGGCGCGCAAACGAAGAAAGAAATGCTGGTCGACCTCTCCGCAATTGAAAGACGACAGGCTGAAGACATTCAGCTCCTCCCAAACGACATCGTCGACGTGCCCACTTCCGCCGGCCGCAGTCTGCTGCGTGGTCTAATCGGTGGCGGCACGCAATCCCTGACGCAACTCCCCGTCCGGGTTATTCCGTAACTCTGTGCCTTTGTGTCTCTGTGGTTCAGTTCTGACCGCGGCTTAGTTAACCACAGAGGCACAGAGACACAGAGTTTTGAAAAGGAACATTGATGAATCCATCGCGTGAGCTCGTACCGAGAAAGCCGGACCTGACGGCGGTAGTGAGGCCGGTCGACCCAGTGCCGCCCTCCTACAATTACGGCGTCGACCCGAGCGCCCAGCACGAACTGCATCTCATTGATTACTGGCGCGCGATCCGCAAACGCCTCTGGCTGGTGCTCGGACTCGTGTCGCTGATCACGATGCTCGCGGTCCTTTACGTCGCGCGCAAGCCGGATTACTTCGAAGCGCAGGCGCGCGTGCAAGTGAAACCGGAAGACAATTCAACGCTGACCGGAAAGACACCGTACTTCTATACCGCCAGTGAAGACTCGATCTACTTCAACACGCAACTGCAAATTCTCACCTCGCCGGGACTGATGCGTCGCGTCGTCCGCACACTCGACCTCGAACACAATCCAGACTTCTTCAAAGGTACCAATGCACAAAACAGATCCACTTGGCGAACAGTTCTCGAGATGGTTGGTCTCCGTCAACGCGGCGCGAGTGAACCGGCGAAGATTGATGAACTGCCGATCACGGCGTCGTCAGTTGCACCGGCAACTGCGCGCGAAGATTTGACGGAAGCGAAGCGGCTCGCGCCTTTCGTCGCGGCGATTCTTGGTGCTTTGAAAGTCGAGCCCGTAAAAGAAGCGCGCGGCTATTACAAAGAGACGAGTCTCATCGACATTCGTTACTCGCACACCGATCCGCAGGTCGCGGCGAAGGTCGTCAACGCGATCGCCGACACGTACGTCTACTCTAATCTCGAAAAGAAGATGGAGACGAACAGTTCGACCGGGACTTTCCTGCAGAAGCGTATCGCCGAGCTGCAACAGCAGATCCGCACCGACGAAGAACGTCTCGTCAACTACGCACGCAACAACCAGATCATCTCGCTCGATCCGAACCAAAACACCGTCGTCGAACGTCTCGCCGGGCTGAATCGCCAACTGCTCGAAGCGGAGAACGAACGCAAGACCGCGGAAGCGGCGTTCAAGGCGGCGAGTGCACCGGGCGCGGCCGAGGCGTTAGCTGAAGGCGACGCGAAACAGATTTCCGATCTCGACGGCAAGCTCAACGAACTGCGGCAGAAGCGCGTGCAACTGCTCGTCGAAGCGACTGAAGAAGCGCCGGAAGTCAAAGAAGTGGACCAGCAGATCGCCGAGCTCAGTTCGCAGTTGAAAGATCTGCGCGGCCGCAAGTCGACGAACCTGTTGACGGTGCTCGAAACAAGATACAAGCAAACGCTCGATCGTGAGTCGGCGTTGCGCAAGTCGTTCGAGCAACAACGTGCCGAGACTCTGTCGCAGAACGAAGCGTCGATCAATTACCGCATCATTCAACAGGAGATCGAGACTAATAAGACGCTGCTCAACAGTCTGTTGCAAGGCGCGAAAGAGAACGACGTCGTGATCGCGGGCAAGCCGAACAACATTTCGGTGGTTGATTATGGCCTCGCGCCGGACAGTCCGGTGGGGCCGAATCGCACGCGCACGGTGTTAATGGCGTTCTTCCTGTCGATTGGACTCGGCGTCGGGTTCGCGCTGTTTCTCGAGTATCTCGACGACACGATTCATTCGACGGAAGAGGTCGAACGCGGGCTGCATCTGCCGGCGTTGGCACTGATTCCTTCGGTTAACGGCGCGTCGGCCGGGAACCGTTTGATCGACACGTCGAAGGCGTTGATGAAGCGCAATGGCAACGGTGTTTCGGCGGCTAAGAATGAAGAGCTGCTGATTAATGCCGATTCGCGTTCGCCGCTCGCGGAGGCTTATCGACACTTGCGCACGTCGGTATTGTTGTCATCCGCGGGCCACGCGCCGAAGTCGCTGCTCGTGACGTCGAGTCTGCCCGGTGAAGGAAAGACGACGACGGCAGTGAACACA
>DASXXL010000814.1:0-5919 GCA_036503085.1 Pyrinomonadaceae bacterium
TGTATCTCGTTCTGCACGTCATTTCAGTACCTCAAGCAAGCAGGGAGAACTTTGCTTTCCCGCCTAATGTCGAGGCCGTTGCGGGCGGCCTGTACCACCACCACCCTTACTTTCAATCTGGAGGAGAAGAGCATGAAGAAGCTTTACGCGTTACTCGTTGTGGCCGGCCTCTGCGCCACGATCCTGTTTACATCACCTGTCCGTAGCCAGCGGAAAGACAAACTGCGCCGGAACTCTCACAAGATCGAAAACAACTACATCGTCGTGCTTGACGAAGCAGTTGTCGGCGAACGCGGTCTCTATTCGATCGCCCCTTACATTGCGAGGGAGCTGGCTGCTACGCATCGCGGCAACCTCAAGCACATCTATCAAAACGCTCTTAACGGTTTCTCAATTGAGATGAGCGCTGAAGACGCTGAAGCACTGAGCCAGGACTTCAGAGTCAAGTACGTCGAAGAAGACGGTGTGGTCACCGCTGATACAACTCAGAGCAATCCGCCGTGGGGCCTCGACCGCATCGATCAACGCAACCGGCCGTTGAGCGCGACCTACACCTACAACTGGACCGGCTCGGGCGTACGCGCGTACGTGATCGACACCGGCATTCGCACCACTCACACACAGTTTGGCGGACGTGCTTCGAACGTGTTTGACGCGTTCGGCGGCAGCGGCGCGGATTGCAACGGTCACGGCACGCACGTGTCCGGAACAATTGGCGGTTCAACCTACGGCGTCGCGAAGAGCGCGTTGCTGCGCGGCGTGCGCGTGCTCGATTGCAACGGCTCGGGTTCGAACTCAGGCGTGATTGCGGGTGTTGATTGGGTGACTTCGAATCACATCAATCCAGCGGTTGCGAACATGAGTCTCGGCGGAGGCGCTTCGAGCGCGCTCGACACGTCCGTGAACAACCTGGCGAACTCCGGTGTGCCGATCGCGGTGGCAGCCGGCAACAGCAACGTCGATGCGTGTGGGACTTCCCCGGCGCGCGCGGCGAATGCGATCACCACCGGAGCGACGACGACCACCGACGCACGCGCTTCGTTCTCAAACTTCGGCCCGTGTCTCGACATTTTCGCACCGGGTTCGGGAATTTTGTCCTCGTGGTTCAGCTCTGACACTGCGACGGCGACATTGAGTGGAACGTCGATGGCTTCGCCGCACGTGGCGGGCGTCGCGGCGCTTTACAAGCAGTTCAGTCCGGGCGCTTCGTCGGCGACAGTGCGCAACGCGATCGTCAACAATGCAACGACGAACGTTGTGACCAGCGCCGGCACGGGTTCGCCGAATCGCCTGCTGTATTCACTGTTCTTCTGATTTAACTTGCCTTGGTGCCGGGACCGCAGGCGTCTCGCCTGCAATGCATGACAGCGCAAGATAGCGGCCTTGCAGGCGGGACGCCTGCGGTCCCAGGTTCAGACTGCACCACAACTAAATTTGGGGCATTGACGCGGGTGACGCGGATCTGTTCTGATCCGCGGCATCCGCGTTTTATTTATCGCTCACAACTTGCGAGGTTACACCATGAAGCTGCAAAGAACTGTGGCATTGCTTTGCACCATTGCGCTGCTTGCGACGATGACGTTGGCGCAACAAGCGCCGGCCGCGAAGCGCGCACTGACGCACCAGGACTACGATTCGTGGCGTTCGATCGTGGCCCAGCAGATTTCGCGCGACGGCAAGTTTGTTGCTTATGCGTATCAGCCGCAGGACGGCGACGGCGAGGTCGTCGTGCGCAACATCGCGACGGGTGTTGATTGGCGTGCGCCACGTGGTTATCGTCCGCCAGTGCCGCCGCCTGACGAGTCGATTCCGAACGCGGCGGAGTTGATCGCGGAACAGGCGCGCTTGTTGCGGCCGGTGTTTACGGCGGACAGTCGCTTTCTTGTTTTCGGCACGGAGCCGGCGAAAGCGGAAGTGGCGAAGGCGAAGAAAGAGAAACGCAAACCGGAGGAGATGCCGAAGAACGGTCTCGGCATCATGGATCTCGCGACGGGAACCGTGACACGCATCGAGCGAGTGAAGACGTTTCGCGTGCCTGAAGACGGCTCCGGTTTCATTACCTATTTGTCTGAACCGATCGCTACGAGTTCCAATCCCCCTTCTCTTGGCCGTACAAAAAAGAAGGAGTACGGCTCCGACTTAACTCTACGAAACATGACAACCGGCGCCGAGCGCAAGTTCGCGGACGTGCTCGATTTCACGATCAGCAAAGACGCAAAAACACTCGTCTTCGCCACCTCGTCACATGACGAAGAAACAAACGGCATCTACGCAGTAACAACTGCGAGCGATGGTCCACCAACAGCACTCCTGAGCGGCAAAGGCAAGTATCAAAAACTCACCTGGGACGAAGACAACACGCAACTCGCTTTCATCAGCGACAAAGAAGACGCCGCGTCAAAACAGCCGAAGTTTCGCGTCTATCACTGGAACCTGAAAGATCCGCAAGCCACCGAAATTGTTTCCACGAGCTCACCCGGATTTCCGAAAGACATGGTGATCAGCGACCGCGCTAACCTGACCTTCTCGCTCGACGGCAGTCACCTGTTCGTCGGTTCTGCGCCGCCGCCAGATCCTGATAAGAGTCCCGACGAAGAGATTCCGGCGGATGAAAAAGTGCTCGTCGATCTATGGACCTGGAAAGACGACTACGTGCAGCCGATTCAAAAAGTGCGCGCCGAACAGGATCGCAATCGCTCGTATCGCGCAGCCTACGATCTCGCGGCGAAGAAGTTTGTGCAGCTCGCGGATGAGTCGATGGAGAACGTGACTCCTTCGAACGACGGCCGCTACGCCATCGGCGCTGACAACCGCAAGTATCGCGTGATGGCCGACTACGATCCCGGCTTCAGTGATTACTATCTCGTCAACACCGCAGACGGCTCGCGCAAACTGCTCGCGACCAAACAACGCGGCGCTTACTCGCTCTCGCCGAACGCGGAGTATGCCATCTACTTCGACGGCAAAGACTGGAACTCCTACTCCATCGCTGACGGCACGGTGGCAAACCTGACGAAGGATCTCAAGGTCAACTTCTACAACGAAGACAACGACGTGCCTGCAACACCCGGCTCGTATGGTCTCGCCGGTTGGACCAAAGACGATCGCGACGTGCTGCTCTACGATCGTTACGACGTGTGGCAAGTCGCGCCCGATGGCAGCAGTGCGAAGAATGTGACTGACGGCGTGGGCCGCAAAGAAAAGACGGCGCTTCGTTACGTGCGGCTCGATCCGAAAGAGCGCTCGATCGATCCGGACAAGCCGCTGTTGCTGCACGCCGAGAACGAAGA
This sequence comes from Pyrinomonadaceae bacterium, assembly GCA_036503085.1. Taxonomy (GTDB): domain Bacteria; phylum Acidobacteriota; class Blastocatellia; order Pyrinomonadales; family Pyrinomonadaceae; genus PSRF01. The sequence continues at coordinate 3,291 of DASXXL010000814.1, forward strand.
GACGCGCGACTCCGGTTTCTATCGCGACAAAGTCAACAGCGACGCGCTGCCGCAAAAGCTATTGATGGCCGCGAAGGATTTCAACACGCCCGCGAAAGCGAAAGATGCCGACGTGTTGATGATGACCGCGTCGCGTTTCGATCAGTTTCCCGACATCTGGGTAACGAACGGCACTTTTCGCGAGTTGAAGCGTGTCAGTAATGGCGACGCGCAACGCGCCGGTTTCTTATGGGGCACGGCGGAGATGGTGAGTTTCAAGAATGCCGACGGCGTGCCGCTCAAGGGAGTGTTGCTGAAACCCGACAACTTCGATCCGAAAAAGAAGTATCCGATGCTGGTTTACATTTACGAGCGGCTGTCGCAGGGCTTGCACCAGTTTCGCAATCCCGCGCCGGGCACGTCGATCAATCCGACGTTCTACGTGAGCAACGGTTATCTCGTCTTCATGCCTGACATCGTTTACACGATCGGTTATCCGGGACCGAGCGCGTTGAAATGCGTGTTGCCGGGAATTCAGGCGGTGGTCGATCGCGGTTACGTGAACGAGAACGCGATCGGGATTCAGGGACACAGTTGGGGCGGTTATCAGATCGCTTACATGGTGACGCAGACGAACCGTTTCAAAGCGGCGGAAGCGGGTGCAGTCGTGGCAAACATGACGAGCGCTTACAGCGGCATTCGCTGGGGTACGGGCTTGCCGCGACAGTTTCAGTACGAGCGTTCGCAGTCGCGAATCGGCGGGAGCCTGTGGGAGTATCCGTTGCGCTTTCTCGACAACTCGCCGATCTTCCGCGCGGACCGCGTGGAGACGCCGCTGCTGCTGATTCACAACGACGAAGACGATGCGGTGCCGTGGTATCAGGGCATCGAGTATTTCCTCGCGCTACGCCGGCTCGGCAAAGAGGCATACCTGTTTAGCTACAACGGCGAGAAGCACGGGCTGCGCAAGCGAATCAATCAGAAGGACTACACGCGGCGCTTGCAGGAATTTTTCGACCACTTTCTGAAAGGCGCGCCCGCGCCGGAATGGATGGAGAAAGGCATTCCGTACCTGCAGCGCGAGAAGGAGAAAGAGAAGTACCGCACGACAGAGGACGTGCAGCCGAAGGAAGACGTGCAACCGAAATGAGAGCCGTGCGCAGATTCGCTGTTGTCTCTGGTTTGGTTCTCGTTTGCGCGGTTTCGTCCGCGGCGCAAGTCGCGTTGCCGCGCGGGAACGCGCAGAATACGCGTGTGTTCGCAACGCAGAGTGTCGACGCCGCGCCACACAGATTAGTGTGGCAAGCCGAGAAGCTGTTTCGGGTGAAGTTCTCCGAAAGTTTTGTCAGCCACCAAGGTCCGATGACCATCACGGGCGACCTGCCGACGGGCCACAACTATTCATTGCCGCTCGTTTCGGGTGCAACGATCTTCTTCACCGTCTGCGTTGGCGATAGTTACTTCTATGTGCTCGATACCGCAACCGGTAACCGGATCGTGATGTTGAAGTTTGATGACAACCAACTCTCGACGCTCGCCGCGATCGGCTCGACTGCGTTCTTTGGCACTGAGAAGGGCAGTGTCATTGCGTACGACGCATCGGCCAAAGCGTTGAAGTGGAGCTTCGAACAAAAGGACGTTCCATTCTCCTCCGGGCATCCGGTGATCGCTGATGGCGTAGTTTATATTTGCGGCTTTCGCAAAGGCGTCTATGCACTGTCAGCGGAAACAGGCACTCTCTTGTGGCAGTTCAAACACGACAACTATCTCTCGGGCATCTCGGTGCAAGGCGATAATGTCGTCGTGCTCAGCGAGACGAGGTTGATAGCACTCGACCGGAAAACCGGAACGCAGAAATGGGAGAGTAGCGTCGGTCGGAACTTCCGCGGCCTTGCGATTCTCGACGATCAGATCTTCATCAGGCACTCAGAGGGTGAGGTTCGAGCGTACGCACTTCAAGACGGAGCGTTGCGTTGGAAGGCAAAGAAAAACGGCGGCACGGTGTCGCCGTTCGTGCTCTACAAAGGCACGGTGATTTACGGTGAAGAGTTGGGAAATCTCGTCGCGCTGGACGCTCGCACGGGAGCTGAGAAGTGGAGATTCAAAACGAAGAAGCCTTGCCGCGATCCGCTCATCGCGGGCACAACGCTCTACGCGCGTTGCTCCGACCACTTTCACTACGCATTGGACGCTGAAACGGGCGCGCTGAAATGGAGCGTCGACACCAAAGCCGCTGGACCAACGCCCATCGTCGCCGACGGCGTCATGTACGCGCTGAGTTCCGACGGTCTCTTGCAGGCCTTTCAATAGCATAGCTTTGCCTAAAGTGGGTTTACGAACTGATTTCTCTGTGCAACCTCCGTGTCCTCTGTGTCTCTGTGGTTGTTTGCTAAGAATTATTAACCACAGAGCAACTGTGTCGTAAGTCAAGCGGATTGAGCAGTCCTCCACGATGTTTGAGTTTTGACCATGACATTAAGAATGGTCAGCAGTTTACGCATGGAGGCGACGATAGCAACTTTCGGAGCCTTGCCGGCCAGGAGCAAGCGACGATAGAAAGATTTGATCACTGGGTTGATGCGAATAGCACAAAGCGTGGCCATGAAAAGCGGGGCTCGCACCGCCGCGCGGCCGCCCCAGATATGGCGCG
>DASXXL010000815.1:0-2227 GCA_036503085.1 Pyrinomonadaceae bacterium
AAATCACTGACGGACGCGTCCCAGTTGCTCAGTGCGAGTTGAACGTAGCCGCGCTGGTAGTACGCTTCGGCGACGTCTTTCTTCAACTCAATCGCGCGGTTGAGATCCGCGAGCGCTTCTGCGTCGTGACCGAGATCGTGAAAGAGGCTCCCGCGATTGATGTAGGCTTGATAAAAATCTTTCTTGAGCGCGACCGCCTTATTGAGATCCTTGATCGCGCTCTCTGAGTCGCCCTTCGCTTGCAGCGCTGCCGCACGATTCAGGTAAGCGACAACGAGGCCGGGCCGGATACGCAGCGCGGAGTTGAAGTCTTCAACCGCGCCGACGAAGTCGCTCTTCTTAAAACGAGCAAAGCCGCGGTTGTTATAAGCATCGGCGGTGAACGGATTGATTACCGTGACGTTGTCGGTCACAACTTCTGCAGGACTGGGAACGCTCGAGCCGTTGAAAGAGCTCGCGGGCGTGTGCGACGGCTGTTTGCGATTGTCGAGCCGCGAGCTGAGTGCAATCGCGCGGGTGAAGGCTTCGATCGCGCCGTCGAGATCGCCGCGCTCGGTTTTCTTCAATCCTTCGTTGAAAGCATTGACCGCCGCTTCGGGCGTTTGCGCTTGAGTAGAGATGAAAACGCACAGGATGAGGGTGAGTAAAGCAAACGAAAACACACGGTGACGCATGATAAACCCTCCCCAGGTTGAAGCTCGTTACCGTGTGCGCTAAGATGCCGCGTGCCGACGATGCATCTTCGTGCGCCGCAAGGCAAACGAACTTTGTATTGTCATCAAAGAGCCTCGTTGCTATCGGAAGTAGCAGCGGGGCTTTTTACTTCGAGATCCGAGTGGATGGCTCTTGAAGTTAAAACGAGCCAATCAGAAAAAAGTTACAAAAGATCTCAGGGAGACGTGCTACTTGGGAAACACCGTGAGTTAGTGAGTTGTGACAGGGAATAGGTTTCAGAGCTATTCGGGTGCGGTCTCTTTGGGCACTGCGCCAACCGCGCCGGAGTGAGTCTTCACGATCGGCGGCGCCAATAATCTCTGCGCATATCCTTCGGGAAACGATCGCACGCGGCCGTTGCCGTCGGTGATTACATGCCCGGTCTCGCCTTCGGCGACGACCTGTCCACTCACCGCGCGCACGATCTCGTAGCCAAAACGAAGCGAACGTTTACGCAATTCCGTAATGTGCGTCCGAACAATCAGCTCATCGTCGTAATACGCGGGAGCTTTGTAACGGCAATACGACTCCGCCACGACGAGAAAAGCGTCCTCGTTTTCTTCCATGTCGCGGTAAGAAAAACCGCGCGCCCGACAATAATCAGTGCGGCCTATTTCGAACCAGACGAGATAGTTGGCATAATAAACGATGCCCATCTTGTCCGTTTCGGCATAGCGGACGCGTAACATCGTCTCATGCCAAACGCCGAATACATCATCAGGAGCAGGGCTTGTCATCTGAACAAAACCTTCAACCCTTTCAGAGTGTGCGAAGGAATGAATCTCCGCCGAACCAAGCTGTGAACGTTTAGCGGACTATAAGAGTGAACCATCAATATGTCAAAGAAAATTAACCTTCCCGTGGCCCTGCTCATCCTGATTTGCCTCGCGGCCGGCAGCCTGGCATTTCAGACCACCGTCCCGGTGGGACAGACCCATGCCCAGGCGGGCGCTGCGACAGGCGCGGCCCAAAACGCCGCAATCGTCTCCACGACCGACGCAGTCCTTAAAGAAACCAGCGAATTGCGTGAACTTTCGATCATGCGGCCGGTGAAGAGCGGCGCCCAATCACGCGCCGAAATCGAGCGAATGATCGTGCGGAACCTTAACGAGGAGACCACGCCCGCGGAGATGCACGCCACCGAGGCGCTGCTCCGGGTTTTCGGTCTCGCGCCAAATAATTTCGAGTACCGGCCATTTTTGATCAAGTTACTGACCGAGCAGGTCGCGGGTTACTACGATCCGAAGGCGCAGCAGTTTTATTTGGCTGACTGGATCGAGTTGGAAGGACAGAAGCCGGTGATGGCCCACGAGCTGACCCACGCCTTGCAGGACCAGCACTTCAATCTCAAGCGTTTCGACAAGTGGCCCAAAGGCGATTCAGACGCCGAGCTCGCCGCGCACGCGTTAATCGAAGGCGACGCTACGCTCGCGATGACGCTCTACATGGCGAAACATCCGCTCGTCGCGCTCGCTTTTATCAAGAGTCTCGGCTCACAGGAAAATTCGACGGA
>DASXXL010000816.1:0-3273 GCA_036503085.1 Pyrinomonadaceae bacterium
CGTGCTCGTCGATCCGCGGAACCCTGACGAGAAGAACTGGAAAGACGTGCTGCCGGAGAGAACCGAGCCATTGCAGAGCGTCGGCACCGGCGGCGGCAAACTCTTCGCTTCGTGGCGCAAGGACGTGGCGACGCGCGCTTATGTTTTCGCGCTCAACGGCAAGTTGGAAAATGAGATCGTGTTGCCGGGCCTCGGCTCAGCCGGCGGCTTTGGTGGTCTAAACGACGACAAGTATGTGTTCTACAGCTTCACGTCGTTCAATTTCCCACCGACGATTTACAAGTACGACATCGCGACGAAGAAGTCGTCGGTGTTTCGCACCGTCGAGATTCCCGGGTTCAAGCCCGAGAACTACGAAACGAAGCAAGTCTTCTACAACAGCAAAGACGGCACGCGCGTGCCGCTGTTTCTCGTTTACAAGAAGGGCCTCAAGCTCGATGGCAACAACCCGACGCTGCTTTACGGTTACGGCGGTTTCAATATCGTGACGTCGCCGACGTTCAGCTCGCTGCGGCTCGCGCTGCTCGAGCAGGGCGTGGTTTACGCGTCGGCGAACATGCGCGGCGGTGGTGAGTACGGCGAGAAGTGGCACGAAGCGGGCACGAAGCTGAAGAAGCAGAATGTGTTTGACGACTTCATCGCCGCGGCCGAGTGGCTGATCGCGAACAAGTACACGTCGCCGAACAAACTCGCGATTCAAGGTGCTTCGAATGGCGGTCTGTTGGTCGGCGCCGTTTCGAATCAACGTCCGGAACTGTTCCGCGCCGTGATCGAGCAAGCCGGCGTGATGGACATGCTGCGGTTCCAGAAGTTCACGATCGGTTGGAACTGGATCGCGGACTACGGTTCGAGTGAAGCAAGCGAGGCGGAGTTCAAAGCGTTGTATGCTTACTCGCCGTATCACAACGTGAAGCCCGGCGTGAAGTATCCGGCGACGCTGATCACGACAGCCGATCACGATGATCGCGTTGTGCCCGCTCATAATTACAAATACGCGGCGGCGTTGCAGGCGGCGCAGGGCGGCGACAATCCGATCCTGATCCGCATCGACACCAACTCCGCGCACGGCGCGAGCAGCACGACGAAGTCGATCGAGCAGCAGCGCGACATTTTTGCGTTTCTGTTTGAGAACCTGGGAGTGGATTACAAGTAGAGCCACAAAGAGGCACAGAAAGCACAAAGGAGTTTAGAACAAGGAAGTTTAGAATAAGGGAGCTTAGAACAAGGGAGTTTAGAGAAGACTGACTTGTACTTGTCTTGTGCTTTTTGTGCCTTTTCGTGGCTCAGAAGGCGACGCACTTGCCGTTGCCCATCTTGCCGGTGAAGTCGGGAGGGATGAGCACTGACCATCCCTTCCGCTTCCAAATCGATCCGTCAGCGTATTCGATCCGGTTGATGACGACCTTACCGTCTTTGGGCTCGCCCGTTTTTGCATCCGCCTGGACCACCTTTATCGGGTTGTAAGGACTCACCAGTTCAAAGGTCTTGCTCTCCTTCGGCTTCGCCTTCATCGTGCAGACGTATTGCCGCAAATCGTAATTCACCGTCTCGCTCGAAGGCTGATACTCCCACACGATGCTCTTGATCACGCTGGTCCCAACGTTCTGCACTTCGAGGTGCAGCAGATACTGGTCCTGCCGGCGTTGGTTTCCCTGTTGAGCTGCATTCTGCGTGGCGGCCATGTCGGCGCGACGCTCATTCATGTCTCTTCTGTTTTTGATTTCCTGCGGTTCGTTCGCGCGCGGCGGCTGGGCGATGCCGATGGGTTCGTTCATCGTTGGCCCAGGATCGAGTGGGCTGTGGATGAGATCGTTATTAGCGCGAATCGTGTCCCAGGTGAACTTCTGCACGACCATGTCGGCCTCTTCGCGCTGAATGACAACGGGTCCTTGTTGGACCTGGAGGAGTGCGACTAATGTGGCAAGGAAAATTAGTCTCATGATTGCTGACTATCTGACGTTTAGTGAGCGACTGTCAAGGTTTCCCGGCGACGGTTACCTGGGAGCGCAGGCGTCTCGCCTGCGACGCACGGGAGCGTGCTAATCACAGCCTTGCAGGCGAGACGCCTGCGCTCCCAGGTTTCCTGAACTTCCTGATCGGGTGGGCCTCGGTGTTGAAGATGACGTTGCGGAAGTCGACGGTGTCGGGCGGCGCGAAGAGCAGGTAGAAGTATTTGAAAGTCTCGGCGAAGAGAAAGCTCTGCATCGAGTCTGTCTTTTCTTTAGTGACGACGCTTTTCAGAGCGGCGTAAGCGTCGTCCGTGCGGCAATACTGGACGAAGTCTCGCCACATTTGCTGGCCCATTGCGAGAAACGAGGCCTCGTTGCCGTAGTGATAAAGATAGTAAGTGGATTCGACGATCTCGGGGCGGAGTGGATAACCAGCAGAAGTGATCTTACGCGAGCGATAGTCAAACTCTTCCGGTTCGATACCGGCAAAGTTCCACATATCAAACGACGAGCGCTGTAGCTCGATAGCGCGCCGGACGTCACCCGATAACGCCAGCACGGCGGGGAAGAACGCGTCGAGTGCGCCGTAAGTCGTTGCCCTTCGCGCACCAGTATTCATGTCGGCGTGGCCATACCAGAGTTGACGCACACCATCGACTGGCCGCGGCGTCCCTGGCGCGGGAGTCGTAAACTCGTCCGCCAGATACTTGTTGATCGCGACGATGCTTTCGTCCCACATACGTTTGCAGTCGCGATCGCCAAATAGCAGCCAGCACTTCAAGAGGTATTCGTAGTAGCTGTCGATCGCGCCGCTGATGTGACTGTCCGTGTTGGCCCACTCACCCGTTTCGACGTTGATCCACTCACCCACTAGACCAATCTGCGAACGGCGTTTGAAAGTCTCGACGAGCGCGCGTTTCGCTTTGTCGTAGTAAACAGGTTTGCCGGTGAACTTGCTGAGCGTGCCGAACTCGATCAGCAGCGTTCCGGTTTCGGCGGGATTACTTTTCGCGTCGCGCGTCTTGCCGGTTTTGAGATTGACGTAACGATACGGCATGCCGGTCGGGGAATTGAAAACCGGCAGCAGTCGTTTGCCGAGGTCATCGGCGAGCGACAGGAATCGTTTATCGCCGCTGAGTTGGTAATTACTTAGCAATCCACCGAGGAGCCTGATCGTGATTTCGAAGTTCTGCACTTCGATATCTTTGTCGAACACTAGATTCGCGAGAATGTATTGCTGCGTCGCGGCGGCTTCGTCGTTGAGGCCCATAAGGCGCATCGTGTCGAGCGCATCGACGGGCGTCATCAGGAGCGATTGACCGTA
>DASXXL010000817.1:0-4139 GCA_036503085.1 Pyrinomonadaceae bacterium
CGCGAGACCTTTCATTCGCGCCACGACGCTGACGTTCTTCAAACCCGCACTGTCAATGAGCGACAACTCGAATCCGGCCTGCGGCACAAGTCGAGTTTCGAGACCACGCGCCGTGCCGACAAAACGCACTTGCGAGTTCGGATCGCGCCGCCTGATCTCCTGCGCGACGGCGATTCCCGGATAAATGTGTCCGCCAGTGCCGCCGGCCGCGATTAGCACCTTCATTGTCAATTGCCGATTGCCGATTGCCGATTTAGCTCCGGCGGTCTCTTGCGCAAATCGACAATCGGCAATCGAAAATCGGCAATGCTTCCGCTCGCGTGCTGCGAAACGTTCAATAAGATTCCGACCGCCGCGAGCGTCGGCACCAAAGACGATCCACCATACGAAATGAACGGCAGCGGAATTCCCTTCGTCGGCACGAGCGAGAGCACGACGCTGATGTTGAAGAGCGCCTGTGCGACGATGCTCGTCACGATGCCGAGACTCAGCAGCATTCCGAAGCGATCAGGCGCGAGCAGTGCGGTGCGTATGCCGCGCCAGAGAAAAAGTGCAAACACCGCGACGACGGCGAGCGCACCGACGAGACCGAGTTCTTCACCGATCACGGCGAAGATGAAATCCGAATGCGCAAACGGCAGAAAAAACATTTTCTGCTTACCTTGCGCGAAGCCGAGCCCGTTTGGACCACCTGAACCGACCGCGATCAACGACTGCACAACCTGAAAACCCGAGCCCTGCGGATCGGCCCACGGATCGAGAAACGTGATCATCCGCTTCAGTCGCCACGGCACGAAGATCAGTAATCCCGAGACGACGATGAGCGCCGGCGCGGCGGCGAGCGCGAGATGCTTCAGTCGCGCGCCCGCCGTGTAGATCATTACGACGAAGATCAGCACCAGCATCATGGCAGTGCCGAGGTCGGGTTCGATCACGACGAGTCCCGCGAGCATCGCGGTGATGGCGCCCGAGGGAACAAACGTGCGCCAGAAATCGCCTTCTTCGCCCGCGCGTTTTTCGAGGAAGTAAGCGAGAAAGATGGTCAGCGCGAGCTTCGAGACTTCCGATGGTTGCAGCGAAACGCCTGGCAGTTTGATCCAGCGATGCGCGCCGTTGCTGCTCGTGAATCCGAACACTGTAAAGAGCGCGAGGCCTGTGCCAAGCAGCAGTGCGTAGACGATGCGCTTATTCTTGAGTTGTTGATAGTTGAACTGCATCATCAACAACATCACGATGAAACCGATGAAGACCCAGACGCCCTGCTTCAGCACATAGAAAAACTGGTTGCCGTTCTCCTTTTGGGCCAGCACGGCGGACGCGCTATAGACCATTACGACGCCGAATAGCGCGAGGCCGGTGGTGGCGGCAAAGAGCCATTTGTCTGGAGCTAGTTTGCGTGCCATTTAGCTTTGGGTCTAGCGGTCCGTTAGCTTTCAGATCTCGCTTTCAGATCCGCAATATCCCCTTTAAAAACTTTCCCGCGGTGTTCGAAACTCTCGAACATATCGAAACTCGCGCACGCCGGTGCGAGCAAAACCACGTCACCCTTTTCCGCTGCCGCGAATGACTTCGCAACCGCGTCTTTCATATCGCTCGACCGTTCGAACGGCGCCTGCTCCCCAAGCTCGTTCGCAATCGTCTCAGCGTCTTCACCGATCAGGATCATCTTTCGCACTTTGTCACGAACGAGCGGCGCGAGCGGTGCATACGGCGCCTTCTTTCCTTTGCCGCCGAGAATCAAAACCACCTGCCCTGGATCATTTGCAAACGCTTCCAGTGCCTTCAATGTCGCGTCAACACTCGTCGCCTTCGAGTCGTTATAAAACCTCACGCCTGCTATCTCATCAACAAACTCGAGCCGGTGCTCGACCGGATTGAACTGCCTCACCGTCTCGCGCATCGACTCGATCGACGCGTCGGCCGCGATTCCCGCCACAAACGCTGCCGCGACGTTCTCGACGTTGTGCAAGCCGCGCAACTTCATCTCGTCAACACGCAGCAGATCCTGTTCGCCTTCGTCCCAACGAAACACCAACTCGCCGTTCTGAAGAAAAACTCCGCGTTCGAGCTCCTGCCGCACGCTGAAGCGCATCACCTTCGCGCGCAAGCCGCTTTCCCACGACGACACCACCGGATCGTCCGCGTTCAGCACCGCCACGTCGTCTTCGGTCTGATTCATGAAGATACGATGCTTCGCGGCCGCGTAGTCGTTGAACGTCTCGTAGCGATCCATGTGGTTCGGCGTGACGTTGAGCACGACCGCAATCGACGGACGAAACGTCTTGATCGTCTCGAGTTGAAAGCTCGACAACTCCGCGACAGTCCAACCGTCGTCGCGCGAGCTCTCGACCATCGAAATCAGTGGTTTGCCGATGTTGCCGCCGACCTGCACCGTCAGACCGGCGTTGCGCAACAACTCGCCGATCAGCGAAGTCGTGGTCGTTTTGCCGTTGCTACCGGTGATCGCGACGATGCGTCCTTTCAAATAACGAGCGGCGAGCTCGACCTCGCCGATGACTTCAGCGCCCGCGCGTTCCGCGTAACGAATCGGAATAATGTTCGCTGGCACGCCGGGGCTAACGACGACGAGATCGAGTTGGTCCAACAACCAGCTCGGCGGCTCACCGGGTAACAAACCAACCTTCGCTTCTTTCAACGCGAGCGCTTCCGGTGACCATTTGTCGATCGGCTTCTGATCGTTGAGCGCCACGATCGCGCCTTGCTCCACCAAAAACCGCGCCGCCGCCACCCCGCTGCGCGCCGCCCCAATTATCAAAACTTTCTTACCCGCTAGTTCCACTATCTAAGTTTCAATGTCGACAGACTCAACAACGCAAAAAGTATCGCAAGGATCAGAAATCGAAAGACGATCTTCGACTCCTTCCAGTCCTGCATTTCGAAGTGATGATGCAGCGGCGTCATCTTGAATAAGCGGCGACCCACACCGGTCGTGCGCTTCGTCATCTTGAACACGCTTACCTGCAACATCACCGACACCGCCTCGATCACAAACACACCACCCACCATCAACAACATAAACTCCTGCTTGGTGAGCACGGCGACCGTGCCCATCGCGCCGCCAATCGCGAGGCTGCCCACGTCGCCCATAAAAACCTGCGCGGGCGGCGCGTTGTACCAGAGAAACCCGAGACTCGCGCCGGTCATCGCGCCACAAAACACCGTCAACTCCGCCGCTTCCGGCCGATGCGTCAGATCGAGGTAGCCGGCCCAACGCGCGTCGCTGCTGAGATAAGTGAAACCCGTCAACGCGCTCATCGCGACAAACGTCACGCTGATCGCGAGTCCATCAAGTCCGTCCGTCAAATTCACCGCGTTCGACGATCCCAACAGCACGATCACTATCAACACCAGGTACAAGTACGGCCCGATGAAACTTGGACCATCAGGTTTCGCGGTCGCCTTGATAAAAGGAATGCTGAAGTTCCAGGAGTAGTCGTTGCCGCCCCAAAATCTCGTCGCCATAAACAGCGTGGCCCAAACCAGCACCGCGATCAGCAACTGCGCCAGCAGCTTTTGTCTGCCCGTCAACCCGAGACTGCGCTGCTTCGCCATCTTCGAGTAGTCGTCGAGAAAACCGATCAACGCAAACAGCAGCGTCGCGATCATCGCGATCCAGGCGTACACACTCGACCACCTCGCCCACAACAGCGTCGAGATCAAAACCGAGCCGACGATCAGCACGCCACCCATTGTCGGCGTGCCGCGTTTGACCATGTGCGCCTGCGGACCTTCTTCACGAATCTGCTGGCCCACATTCCAACGCCGCAATGCGTCGATCAACTTGCCGCCGAAAATGAGCGAGATGAGCAACGCCGTGATCGTCGCGTACGCGGTGCGAAACGTCACGTACTGAAAAACGTTGAGGCCCTTTACGAGATACCAATCCTTATCCTTGAAGTGGGAATAGAGCAGCTCGTAAAGAAGGTAATAGATCATCCGTGTAACCCGTGTTTATCTGTGGCTGACATCTTCTCCCGCCAACGGAAACCGTTCCTTCAATGCGTTGATCACTCTCTCTGGGGCAACGCCGCGCGATCCCTTCACCAAAACGAGATCGCCTTCCTTCACCTCCTTCACGATTTCATTCGCCGCGTCGTCAGACGAATCAAAAAACCTCG
>DASXXL010000818.1:0-5352 GCA_036503085.1 Pyrinomonadaceae bacterium
GAACCCCGCCGTCGCCGGATCGCTTTGCACTCCCTTGGTGACGGTGAGATATAGCCAATTGAACCACTTGAGGCCGTCGCTACCCGGCAGCACAGCGTCGATTGCCGTCATCATCTCGATGACTTCGCCGATGGTTTGCGGATCCGCGGCGGTGATGATGTCGCCGATCGCCAGGTCAGTCGCGCTGGTACTCATTTCATCTCCTGCTCAGAAAATAAACTTGACGGCCAACTGAATATCGCGCGGGCCGCCACCGCCGAGGAATGGATTGCCGATGCCCACGTCGGGCGTGACGGTGATCGGAAGAAAGCCCGTGCCGCGTCCGGTCACGGGATCGATCGACGACGTCATGTCGGCGGCGAAACTCGGTAACAGCGGATTCGAGAAGTTCGGATGGTTGAAGATGTTGAAGACTTCGGCGCGGAGTTGTAGCCGCAGCTTCTCCGTCAGTTTCGTGTCCTTGAAGATCGAGAAGTCGACGTTGTGATAACCCGGACCGCGCAGCGCATTGCGACCGAGCGAACCAAAGTGCCACGTGCCGGGAATACACGAAGCAGCACTGCCGTCGCCCGCCGGATCGAGCGTACACGGCACCTTGAAGGCAGAGAGGTTGATGAACTGATCCGGCGCGTGCGTGCCGGCGTACGGATCGCCGATCAGATCGGGCCGCGGGAAAAACTCGCCCGTGTTGTTGTAGTCATCAAACAGCGTCAGGTGAAACGGATTGCCGCTGCGGACAGTCACGATCGTGTTCAGTTGCCAACCACTACCAAGCCGCGGATGCGATCGCGAAAAATTCGGCAAAGCATAACTCGCAGTGACGACGAACCGGTGTCGATTATCGAAATTCGAATTCGCTTTCTCACATTTCGTGCAAAAGCTGTTGTCGGGCTGCGTTGCGTTCGCGACGTAGTCCTGCCCGTCGGACGCGTTGTCGATCGAATGCGACCACGTGTAGTTGACCTGCGCCGAGAATCCACGTCGATCGCGCACGGAGAAACTCGTTTGCAGCGCGTTGTAATTCGAGATCGCCGTGGTCTCGAGTTGGTTGACGTAGAAGAACGTGCCGCCCGACGGCGCGAATGGTCCATTGTCGAACGGCCGCGCCGAAGAGACGCTTGGATTCACCGGCTGGTTGATGTCGCGATAGCGAAACAGATGCGTGCCGTGCGAACCGACGTAACCGACTTCCAACACGCCGTTGCGGAACAACTCGCGTTGGATATTCAAATTGTAGTTTTGCACGTACGGCGTGCGCAGATTCGGATCGACCGCGAACACGTCTGAGTCCAGGAAGTCAGTGAAGATCGGAACGTTGTTCTGGATTGTGTCGACGGTCGAGAAAGAGAAGAGCACCGGCGCTGGTCCAACCGGATTGAAAGCCGGCCCGGGATTGAACGTATTGAACGGCAGTTGTCCGGCGAAGAAGTCCTGCGAAAACGCATCGTAGAACAGACCCCAACCGGCGCGCACGACGGTCTTGCTGTTTCCGTGAACGTTCCACGCGAACCCGAGACGTGGCGAGAAATTGTTCCAGTCGCGATCGTAGAGACGCGGCAGTCCCGGCGAACCGACCTGGACCAGCCCGACCGCCGGATTGAAATTGCTCAACAGATTGTCGCGTTCGTCGATGACGCCGAAGTAGTCCCAACGTAGTCCGAGATTAAGCGTGAAGTCTGGCCGCCAGCGGAACGTGTCCTGCGCGTAGCCGGCGTACGAGTTTTGGAAAGTGAAGCGACTGGAGTTTCCGCGCGCGGCGCGACCGCCGCTGAGCGTGCCGGAAAGAAAATCAGCGAGCGAAGCGAAATCGAGACGTCCGCGATAACCGGCGTCAAAGAACTGGTCCACGGTCGTACGCCGAAACTCGTAACCAAACTTCAGATCGTGGCGCGCGAGTTTCCACGAGAAGTTGTCGATTAACTGATAGTTGATGTCGGTGCGTGCGCGCGGCACAGACAGCGTCGCGCCGACATTCGCGATGCCCAGATCGTCGTGAATACGAATCTGCGGCAGACCGAAATCCTGCTCGCTGGTGATGCCCGTGTTGAGCCCGATCGAGCGCGGATCGAAATCGTTGTCTTCGGGAAAGAATCCTTCCTTGAAGCGGTTGAAGCCGAAGCGCACTTCGTTCACTTTCGTCGCCGAAATCACGTTCAACAGCGAGAGCGACACGAGATGGACCTTCGTCGGCGTCGTTGTGTTGTAGCCCGGCAGGATGTTGCCGGCGAGGATGGCGAGCGGAAACGACTGATCGCTGGTGCCGTAAAAATAGCGGCCGGTGAGCTGGATGTCTTTGGTGAATGAATGATCGATCTTGGCGATCAAACTGTCGACGTCGTTCGAAGCCGGCGTGGTGACGAAGAGGTTCGGGCGGCCGGTGTTGTCGAAGAGCGGCAACGGACGGTTCGGCGCGGGCCACGGATTGCGCGCGAGCAAACGCGCGATGACGGGATTAGTTGGACCACCAAGCGCGGCGATTTCTCCGGGATCGGGAACGCGCGCGGTGGAGTTCAGTCCGACTCGTTCGCGCTGGCCTTCGTAAGCGAAGTAGAAGAACGTGCGATTGCGCGCGATTGGACCACCGAGCGCGCCGCCAAACTGGTTGTTGCGAAACTGAGTTTGCGGATCGGGTTCGGGGTTGAAGAAGTTGCGCGCGTCGAGTTTGTCGTTGCGGAAGAATTCAAACAGCGAACCGTGAAAGTCATTTGTGCCTGACTTGGTGACGATGTTGACGATCGCGCCGGAGTTGCGGCCGTACTCGGCTTCGAAGTTTGAAAGTATCGCGGCTTCCGAGATCGCTTCGATGGGCAGGATCGTCGCGGGCGTGCCAAACACGCCGGCCTCGTTGATCGCGGGCAGATTGCGATAGCCGTCGTTCATGTCGGTGCCGTCGAGCAGGTAATTATTCGCACGGCCACGATTGCCGTTGGCGCTGAACAGGCCGAACGAACCGGGCGAATCGGTCGCGCCGGAAGGATCGCCGGTCGCGCCGGGAACCATGACGAGAAACTTTGTAAAGTCGCGGCCGTTGATCGGCAAGTCCGCGGCGGCCTTCGCATCGATCGTGCCGCCGAGGGTGGTAGTGGTCGTCTCGGCCTGCACGGCTGGCGCGATGATCACGAGGTTTTCCTGACCGGCGACGCTCAGGTTCACGTCGACACGACGTTCGCTCGCCACGGCGACCGTCACGTTGGACACGACTCCGGCCGTGAAGCCTTGTGACTCGACGCGCACTTCGTATGGACCAATTGGCAATTCGGGGATCGTGTAGTTGCCGGTTTCGTCGGTGGTCGTCGAACGCTCGAGTCCCGTGCTCGTGTTTTTGGCGGTGACCTTCGCGCCGGCGACGACCGCGCCGTTTGGATCGGTGACAGTGCCGAGGATCGTGCCGCGAAACGTTTGCGCGGAAGCGAGTGTGGTCGCGAAGAGGATCAGGAGTATGCTGTCGCGGAGCTTTTTTAGGGGTGTCATGTCGTGGCTCCTTGTGAGCGAGCGAAGTGAATTGGTTGCAAACGGTTATGGACCAGCGTGTGGGCGCGTCCGGATTATAGCTCGTAAAATCGGTTAGGCCGAAGGTTTTTCGGGCCGAGATTTTTATTGTAGGCCGGGCGTTTGGGAGCTTTGGATGGAGTTGCGAATACTGAAAGGGCGGGAGTTGTTGGGTTCGGCGCTCGCCGGACGGATCGTCGGGCTTGATCGCCGGAACATGCAGTCTGTTTTCGATCGGGCGGGGCTCGAGTTTCCGGTGGAGAAGAGACGCAAAGGATTGGAGAGTGATGCGACGTTCATTCTCGCGTTTGATGGTGAAACGCTTGCCGGTTATCTCGATTATCTGCGCAGTTGGACCAGCCCTGACTATCTTTATATCGGCTCGGTTCAGATTGAGAGATGCTATCGCGGGAGTGGTTTGCTGTTGACGTTGCTGGGTAAGTTCAGGACGTTGGTGGCCGCTGAAGATTTTGTCGGCTTTGAGACAAGTGTTCAAAAAGTAAACGTTTCGGCGGCGAACCTCTATCGCGAAATCGGATTCACGTTAGAACCGAACCCGCGCAACGACGCCTCCTGGACCGCCCGCGCTGGCAAGTCTCTTCTCACCAACTCGCCCCTCGCCACCCTCCTAGACCGCCACCATGCGCGTCGCCGAAGTGGTAGTTGACTTGTTCAAACGGCCAGGTAGAATCCGCGTATGAAAAAACTAAAACCTCAAAAGAAATAAAAGTTGAGCGTCCTCGCCGCGCAACGATCTCGCGTGAAGAAGCTTTGAAGCTTCCTTCGTCAGAATACCAAAACCTTTGCGGTCGCGAGTATGAACGTTAGAAGGTGTTAGATCATGCCGAAGAGTTCACGTCCTAAACCGTCAACGTCCAATGTTTTCGTGGCGTTGCTGCGCGGGGTGAATGTGGGTGGGAATAACATTATTAGTATGCGCGAGCTGAAGGAGAGGTTTGAGGGGGTCGGGTTCGAGCGGGTCGCGACGTATATCAATAGTGGGAACGTGATCTTTAGCACGAAAGAGACTGACCCGAGGAAGCTCGAGAAGAAGATCGAGCAGATGTTGAGTCAAGATTTTCAGCTCGATTCAAAGGTGGTGATACGCAGTCTCGCGGAGATGGAACAGTTGGTGGCGAGCCTGCCGAAGAGCTGGACCGGCGACGCCGACTGGCGCTACAACGTCATCTTTCTCCGCCACACGATCGACTCCAAAAAAATCCTCGAAGAACTAACAGCCAAAGGCGATCACGAACAGATCTGCTATCGTCCAGGCACCGTTCTATGGTCGGCCCAGGCCAGCGAGATCAACCGCACGAATATGCAGAAGCTCTCCAGCCGCAAGATCTTTCGCGACATGACCGTGCGAAACCTCAACACCACCAAGAAGCTCTGCGAACTCATGCAAAAAGCCGACGCTCTCAATAGTTAATCATCGATATCAAGAAACGCACGCAATGGCAGGATGCTGCCAGACAATTAGGCAGGGCTCACCGTTGTTCAACTTCACAACCTTCGTTATGCTGCGCGCGAAGTCGCTTTCCAGCATCCCCGGAGAAAATCGAATGACGATCTCGTTCAAGCTGTTCGGCTTTGCCGTCTGCTTCAGCATCACGAAAGTCCTTACACTCCCGTGTGAGAGACTGAATACCTGGTAGTGATCACCTGGAACGAAGGAAGTATTTTTAGCGCGCAACGTTCTTGTAGACAACGCCGCCTTTCATCACAAAAACCACACGCCTGACCGCGGTAATATCCGCAAGCGGATCGCCGTCGAGCGCGATGATGTCGGCTTGCAGCCCCGGCGCGATCGAACCGATCTGATTTGCCATACCGAGCGTTTCCGCGTTAAGCGAGTTGGCT
>DASXXL010000819.1:0-6622 GCA_036503085.1 Pyrinomonadaceae bacterium
GTCTCGCCGCACCTGGTGCATTTCACCCTTCCACGCTCCGGCCTGGATGATTGCCTGGCGAGCAGCCTCGAATTGCGGCGACTGTTCTTTATAAAGGAGCTCCTGCGCGTTTTTGCCGATCACGTTTTCGGCCGGCCAGCCATAAATCTTTTCCGCGCCCTTGTTCCAGAACAGGATGTTCTGATCGAGATCGCGCACCAGAATGGCGTCCTGGGCCTGGTCCAACAACGCCGCCTGCTCGCGAATCTGCTCTTCAGCGCGTTTACGCTCGGTGATGTCACTACGAATCGCGACGTATTGGTAAGGTTTTCCCTCGCTGTTAAGAAAAGGGACGATGGTCGTGTCTACCCAATAAAAGCTGCCGTCCTTAGCGCGGTTTTTTATCTCACCACGCCAGACTTTGCCGCTGGCTATCGTGGTCCATAGTTCGCGAATGAATTCTTTCGGATGATACGCGGAGTTGATGATGCGGTGGTCCTGGCCGAGTAATTCCTCGCGCGAGTACTTCGAGATCTGGCAGAACTTGTCGTTGACATAATTGATGATGCCGCGTTGATCGGTGATCGCCACAATCGCGGATTCATCAAGCGCGAACTTGATGTCCGAGAGTTCCTTCTCAGACCGTTCCAGCGCTTCTGCAGTAGTAGCGTGAGTATCAATCGGCTTGAGCATCTTCTAACTTCTTCAAACGATATCTGAGTTGATCCCGAGAAATACCGAGCAGCTCGGCGGCTCGGGTTTGATTGCCACCGCTACGCTCGATGGCTTGTCTAACGAAGGAGAGCTCCGCTTCGTCAAGCGAAATTCCCTCGGCCGGACGAACAAACTGTGCCGGCAAGTCATCATTGGTCATTAAAGCTGTCTGGCGAGGTGACATCAGTAGGCCGCCGGGCAAGTACTCGGTGGTGATCTGATCGTTCTCCTCGAGTATCAGCGCGCGCTCGATCACGTTACGCAGCTCGCGCACATTTCCCGGCCAGTTATACTTTCTGAATACGTCTCTCGCTTCCGGGGATACTCCGGTGATTCTTCTGTTTCGCTTAAGACGGCCGCCGATCGTGTCGATGTAATGCTGGGCCAACAGCAAGACGTCGTCGCCTCTATCCCGCAGCGGTGGAATGTCGATCTGAATAACGGATAAACGGTAATAAAGATCCAGCCGGAAACGACCCGCTTCGCTCTCTGTTTTCAGATCGCGATTGGACGCAGCGAGCACACGAACGTCGAGCGGAATATCTTTGAGTCCACCGACGCGACGAAACGCTCCTTCTTCCAACACGCGCAGGAGTTTTGCCTGCAGCGAGAGTTCGAGTTCACCGATTTCGTCGAGCAATAACGTGCCGCCCTCGGCTTGTTCGAACAATCCTTCCTTGCGTGCTTTCGCGTCTGTGAAGGCGCCTTTTTCATAACCGAAGAGTTCCGATTCGATGAGTGTCGCCGGAAGCGCCGCGCAATTGACGGCAACAAACGGTTGTTCCGCGCGTTGCGAGCCGTAGTGAATCGCTTTTGCAACGAGGTCTTTGCCGGTTCCTGATTCACCTTGCAGCAACACTGACGCGACGTCGCTCTCGGCGACCTTCGCCGCCAGCGCCAGCATCTTCTTCATCGCGGGAGACTCGCCGACGATCTGCCGGAAGTTGAATTCCCGCTCCCGTTCTTTTCTAACTTGCTCGACTTCGCGTCTCAGATCACTGGTTTCGATTGCATTACGAATAGTGACGCGGAGCTCTTCGAGATTGATCGGCTTGCTGATGAAGTCGTAAGCGCCACCACGAAGAGCGGAAATGGTGTTGTCGATATGGACGTTGCCGGTGATCATGATCACGATCGTATCGTGATGTTCATTCTTGATCTCACGTAGCACATCGAGCCCGGAGCCGTCAGGCAGATCGATATCGAGCAAGACTGCGGCCGGTGAATGGGACGCAAACTGCTTAGTGGCTTCAGCAACTGTTGCGGCTTCGATAGGCGAGAGGCCCCAACTTTGTAGTGCTTCCTTTAGCGTCCAGCGGATGGCCTGATCGTCGTCGACGACGAGAATTTCCTTAGTCGAGTTTCTGGGGGACATTGTTCACGCTCGGCTGACAAACTGGTCGGGACCGAGGTGATTATAAGAACTTGCCGAGTATGAACAAAGTAGAGTTGTAGCCTCGCGCCAATTGGTCCTATTCGCGACGTGCCCCCACCAGCGCACGCGGCGCAACATTAGTCACGCGAATACGAGCATCGAGAATAGTCGCGCCCCGCGCGTGGACGAGGAAAGGATTGCAATCGAGTTCGGCTATCTGCGGAATGTCTTCGACAAGCGCGCTCACGCGCAGCAATCCTTCTTGCAGCGCTTTCACATCGCCGGCCACACTGCCGCGAAAACCACTCAGCAACGGATACGTCTTGAGTTCGCGGATCATCTCCGCCGCGTCCTCATTTGAAAGCGGAGTGAGGCGGATCGAAACGTCTTTCAATAATTCGACCTGGACACCGCCGGCGCCACAGGCCACTACCGGACCGAACTGCGGATCGTGTACGACGCCAACCAGCATCTCGATGCCCGGCTGAGCCATTTGTTGGACCACAAAGCCCGATGGCGAAAATCCACGAGACTGCAATTGCTCGTTCATTTCGCGTGCAGCAGCACGAATCGCCTCGCCGTCACTCAAGTGAAGTCTCACTGCGCCTGCTTCAGTTTTGTGCAATAGTCCCGGAGCAATGGCCTTCAGAGCAACCACACCGCCGAGTGCGTCAGCGGCTTCAGCAGCTTCCTCCACACTCGTGACGATCCTTTGCGCAATCAAGGGCAAACCGTAACAGGAACAGATCCTCGCCACTTCATCCGGCAGCAACCAGCCTTCACCGCGAGCGAGAGCCGATGCGACGACGGCCGCCGCTTCATCCGCTCGAATGTCTGCAAATTTCGCCGGGTAGGTTTCGCGGCGATCGCGCCACTCGCTGTAACGGGTGGCGCGGGCCAATGCGATCGCTGCCGTTTCGGGAAACGAATACGACGGGATCGAAACGTTCGCAGAGCGCAGTTGTGTCGGCGCCGGCTCTGCGGAAAGAAAGACACTCAACACCGGTTTGGTCTTTTTTATGTGTGGCACTGCGTCGACGATGCACTTAGCAACGTCTTCAGCGCGCGTCACGAGTGGCGGCGTAAAAATAACGATCAACGAATCGATATTTTCGTCGTTGCCGACAATCTTAATTGCCTCGGCGTAATGGTCGGCCGGCGCCGACGCAATCATATCCACTGGATTGCCGGCACTTGCGCCCGCAGGCAGAAACGCGCGCAGCCTGGCCTGACTCGCGTCCGACAATACGGGAATTTCGAGGCCCCGCGCTGCGCAAGCATCAGCACACAAAATCGCAGGACCACCGGCATTGGTTATGATCCCGACGCGGCTGCCTCGCGGGAGTGGTTGGTTGGCAAACAACGAAGCCACATCAAAGAGCTCCGCGAGCGTATCGGTGCGGACCACGCCGGCTTGGCGAAACAGAGCATCAACCGTGACATCAGAAGCAGCCAGCAGCGCACCCGTATGCGACGAAGTGGCGCGCGCGCCCGCGGCTGAGCGTCCACTCTTCACCACTGCAATCGGTTTTCTGCGTCCAACGCGACGCGCGATCTCCGAAAATTTCTTCGGGTTTCCAAACGACTCGAGATAAAGAAGAATGACGTCAGTGTCGTCGTCGGATTCCCAGTAGCGCAAGAGATCGTTTCCGGAAATGTCGGCTTTGTTTCCGACGGAGACAAACGTCGAGATGCCGAGGCCGAGTGAATTCGCAAACTCCATGATCGCCAGGCCAAGCGCGCCGCTTTGTGACGAGAAACCTACGCGTCCACGTGGCGGAACGGCGGGAGCAAAAGTCGCATCGAGTAACACAGCCGGGTTGGTGTTGACGATGCCCATGCAGTTTGGGCCAATCAACCTCATGCCGGCGCTGCGACAAACACTCATCAGCTCCGCCTGACGAAGTTTCCCTTCTTTACCCGTTTCCGAAAAACCCGCCGAGATCACGACCAGCGCCTTGACACCCTTTCGCGCACACTCACCCGCAACTCGAACCACCTGCGCGGCCGGAACAACGACCACAGCGAGATCAACCGGGCCGGGAACCATGTCGATTGCCGGATAACAACGAACGTTCTCGATCGAAGCGGCGGTCGGATTCACCGGGTAAACTGGTCCTTTGAACCCGAAGCTCAGCAGGTTATGAAAAATCTCCCCGCCGATAGTGCCGCGGTGGCGTGACGCGCCAATCACAGCTACCGCACGTGGTTCGAAGAAGAGCTTCAACGCGTTTACGGCTGCGAGCGACTCGCGACGCTCAAACTGCTGCCGCGCCGCCGCGCTAAAAGACGTCGGAAAAACTACGTGAAGCTGTCCGGCGCGCGCGTTAACCTCAATGGGAAAACCCGATCCCCTGAACACTTGAAGCATCGAGTGATTCGCCGCGACGACGTCAGCTTCGAAGACCTTGATTCCGTTTGCCGCAGCCACGTCTGCAAGTTGGCACAGCAGGATGGCGCCGAGCCCGCGCCCCTGAAAATCGTTCGCGATAGTGAAGGCGACTTCCGCGCGTTGTTCGTCGATGGCGGCATAAAAGGCGTGGCCCACGACGCGCTCTTCACTACACGCAATCAAGCCAAAAGCGCGGTCCAGGTTGGCCTCGCGGTGAGCTTCGGCAGCGAGGCCGGCGCTATTCTGCAGACAATAAAACCGCAGCCAGCGGGATTCTTCCGACAACGAAGTCAACAATGAACAGAGACCTGCTTCATCCGCGGGACTCATCACGCGAATATGGACCGTTGAGCCATCCCGCAATACCACGTCGCCATCACGGCGCGCAGCCTGATTGTCGTGACGCGTGATTTGATCGGAGTGCATTGGCGAGAGAGTCTAGCTGAAGTTTTAGCCCTCCGAAACTCCTGTCAGACGCTCAATTTTGATGCGAAAGACGATCACCTCCAGCGCGTAGCCGTCGCTGGCGATGGCTGACTCTACCGGAGTCAACATGGGGAACCGGCGTAGCAAGGTGTTGAGAATCTCGGCGCGCTCGTGGGGATTCGTGATCTCTTCATACTTCCCAAACGCCAGCACGCTGCGCCAGCGCAAGTCGCTTTCGATCTCATCGACTTGAACACACGCGTTGGGATTTTCGCGGAGTCCGGCAATCTTGCGACCGCCCAGAGAGTGGCTATACAAGTAATCGCCGTCGAGCTGGCAGTTAATCGGGACCACATACGGTTCGCCGTTCACAATACAACCCAGTCGCACCACCCGCGCCGTTTGCAAAAGCCGGTGCGCCTCTTCGTTTCTCAGCGTCTTTAGCATGTGCTGTCCTCCGAAAGCGGGAGATCTTTTTGGTGAGCCGCAAGACTCATACCCGCCAGTATTCACGTTAAGTCATAACCAAAACGGACGTCTTCACTGAGGACTTTCACTCATCAAGTGCGAAACCTTACTCACCGTCACGCTCAACAAAACTATCAATGGCGCAAAACATTCGCTGGTCTACATGGCATGTTCCTTGCACCCTGCGCGAGTGGGAGAGCAAACCGCCATCACAGAACTGACGGAGCTGAACCAGAGCTTGATCAGGAGCAGGAGGTTACTGCCATGGCAACGGATGAGCGCGATATTCTGGAACTCCTCAAAGAAGAGCTGGACTTCATCGCGAAAGGAGGTTACGGACGCTCGGTTCGTACGCCGGAGCAAAGCAAGTCTGCCTTTCAGGATTCTCTGACCTGCATCAACTATGGTTACCCCTATCGCGCTCACCCATGCAACGAATGTCATCTGCTCGAGTTTGTGAGCCCGGAACACCACACTGAAGCGGTGCCCTGTCACTTCATACCTTTAAATATTGATGGAGAAACCATCGAGGATTTGGAGCTACAGGAGAACCAGGCAAAGCTCGAACGCGAAGTAAGCAGATGGCTACGCACAAGGATCAAGGAGATTGAGGAGGACCGAGCCGAACACGCAAATGCGTGAAGTCGACGAAGAGATTAAACATTGAACCGCGGTAGGCTCATTGATAGCCATCACATATTTGCTGCGGCTCTCAGTCGACGTTCGCTGGGTTGTTCGGTCCTCCTCCGGGTATCGAGGCAATGGTTTCGTTTACCCATACAGATACGTTCCTCCCAACGCCTAAGCGACAAACGAGATCGATGTTCCCACGTTGGTCTCGTTTGTTTTTTTAGGTAATCGGTGCAGCACTGCAAAGGAATCCTAAAGGATGAAACAAACGGTAACCATCGACGGCAACGAAGCAGCAGCCTACGTTGCTTATAAGACCAACGAAGTGATCGCGATTTATCCGATCACGCCTTCATCGCCGATGGGCGAGTCGGCCGATGCCTGGTCGGCTGCTGATCAGAAGAACATCTGGGGCATGAAACCGCTCGTGCGCGAGATGCAATCGGAAGGCGGCGCGGCCGGCGTGGTCCACGGCAGTTTGCAGTCCGGATCGTTAACTACGACGTTCACCGCCAGCCAGGGATTGTTGTTGATGATCCCCAACATGTTCAAGATCGCCGGCGAACTCACCAGTACGGTCTTTCACATCGCTGCTCGAACGATTGCCACTCACGGCCTCTCGATCTTTGGTGATCACA
>DASXXL010000820.1:0-10239 GCA_036503085.1 Pyrinomonadaceae bacterium
AAGTCGGCCAACCTCGGCGAGGTCATGAACGCGCATCTGCCGGGCATCGTTGTGCCCGGTGGCTTCACGATCCCGTTCTACTACTACGACGAGTTCATCAAGCGAAACAATCTCGACGACGCGATCTTCGGTTTGCTGAACGATCAGAAGTTTGTGCACGACCCGGCGTATCGGCGCGAGCAACTCGTGCTTTTGCGACAGAAGATCGAGAGTGCGGAATTCGCTCCGGAGTTGCGGCAGAAAATTTTGCAGAAGGTGGCGGCGGAGTATGCGGGCAAGGGCTTGTTTGTGCGCAGTTCTTCGAACTCCGAAGACTTGCCGAACTTCAGCGGCGCGGGACTCTACACGACGGTGCCCAACGTTCGCGGCGAGCAGGAGCTGATCGACGCGATCAAGAAGGTGTGGGCCTCGCTGTGGAACTTCGAAGCGTACGAAGCACGCGAACGTGCGAATGTGGACCACTCGAAGATCTTCATGGCCGTGCTGTTGCAAGAAGGAATCAATTCCGAAAGCTCGGGCGTGATGATTACGACCGATCCGTTCGACACTGACAACCGCGGCGCGATCTATATCAGTGCGAAGCGCGGCCTGGGAATCAAAGTCGTCGAAGGCCAGCGCATCGCCGAGCAGATCATCTTTCGGCCGCGCACCAACGCGGTGCAGGTCCTGACGCGTTCGGCGGAAGACAGTCTGTTGACGTTCGACGAGCACGGCGGCGTGAAAGAAGTTCCGATCGCGGGCGATCGTGTCGTGTTGACCGACGACGTGGTGCGCCGGCTCGTGCGCGCCGCGAGCGCCATCAAGCGCGTCTTCGCGAGCCGGGACCAGGACATCGAATGGGCCTACATGAAAGGCCAGATCTACATCGTCCAATCCCGCCCGTTCATTCCTGGTGACTAAGACAGGATTCACGATTCACAAGACCTGAATTCTGTTACTCCTGCAATCATGTCGAGTTGGTTTGACAATGCCCGAGCCGCTCGGGTATAACCCCCGAGCAATGTTTACGACCGTTCGCGGCCATCATGGTTACTGGCATCGCCACCATAGCGGTGGCGGGCTGCGATCGTGTTGCAAGCGCTGACGACCAAACTTAGATCAAGCGCAAAACGATTCCGAAACCCGCTGCCGAAACGAAACGGCAGCGGGTTTTTATTTTCGAATTTTAGGTTTCGATGACGGCGAGAATTCCAGCAGGCATGCGTTACTACATCGGCGCCGAGGCACGGCTGCGGCGCACGATCGAAGACACCGCGATGTCTGTCTTCGCCGCGTGGTCTTATGAAGAAGTCATCACGCCATCGGTTGACTATTACGATCTCTTCGAACAGGGCATGGGCCAGGCGGAAGCGCAGCGCGGCTTTCGTTTTACCGACAACGACGGACGCCTGCTCGCGCTGCGACCTGATGTTACCAGTTCCGTAGCGCGAATGGCTGCTACGCTGCTGTCCGAACGTCCGCGCCCGCTGCGCTTCTGTTACGCCGCACCGGTTTTCCGGCAACAAACGCAGTCGCACGCTGAGTGGCGGCGCGAGAACACGCAGCTCGGTTGTGAGTTGATCGGCGTTGGCGGTCACGACGCGGATCTCGAAGTGTTGCGGCTCGCGGCTGAGATTCTTTCGCGCCTCGAATTACAAGCGAACTACTGCATCACAATAAACAACGTCGAGATCTTCAACGGCGTCGCGGCACATTTGGATTTGCCGGCGCAGGCGCGAGAGCAATTGCGGCGTTTGATCGATACGCGCGAGACCGCGGAGTTGCAGCGTTTTTTAGAGGCATATTCTGACGGTGAGGCGCGTGCTTTCCTGCAGCCGACGCAACTGACCGGCAAACGCGAAGTGCTTCGTTTTGCACGCGAGGCGATTGCGAACACTCGGTCGCTGGCCGCGCTCGACGCGTTGGAAAAGCTTTGGACGGCAATCGAGTCGCTCGGCCTCGCCGATCGTTTCGAGATCGATCTGACGGACGTTTCGAGTCTCGACTACTACACGGGATTGAGTCTGAAAGTGTTTGTGCGCGGCGCGGGCACGAGCGTCGGACGCGGTGGCCGCTACGATGGTCTAACGGGAAACTTCGGTCGCGCCGAGCCCGCGGTCGGCTTTGTGCTCAACCTCGACGCGCTCACCGAAGTGCTCGCACGCGGAGTGAAGAACGACTGATGATTACGATTGCGATCGCAAAGGGTCGAATGCAGGACGACGCGCTGGCGTTGCTGGCGCGCGCAGGCGTGCGACTCGATGAAGCTGCGCGCAATTCGCGGCGGCTCGCGATCACCGACGTTTCCGGCAAGTATCGTTTTGTTTTTGTTAAGCCGGCGGACGTGCCAGTTTACGTGGAGCATGGGATTGCCGACTGCGGTGTGGTGGGCCGCGACGTGCTGCTGGAGTCGCAAGCAGACTTGCTGTTGCCGCTCGACTTGGGGATCGCGCGTTGTCGCATTGTCGTGGCCGCGGGCGATGCGGAGATCATGACGAAGAGTCTCGGCATGTTGCGCGTCGCCACGAAGTATTCGCAGATTGCGCGGGCGCATTTTGGCGCGCGTGGCATTCCGGTCGAGATCATTCAGCTTTCGGGTTCGGTGGAGCTCGCGCCGGCGCTTGGCCTTTCAGATCTAATCGTTGATCTGGTGGAGACTGGACGAACGCTGCGCGAGAACGGTTTGACAGTGGTTGAAGAGATCGCGGTGTCGACGGGACGTTTGGTCGTTAATCGCGCGAGTTATCAACTGAAGTCGGAAGCGATAACGGAGTTGGTTCAGGCATTGGAAGCGGCGCTGAATGGAGGGCAACAAGCTTGATTCGCATGGTGCGCCACGAGGAGATCGTAGAACTGTTGTCGCGGCTGGCGGCGCGTTCGGTGGTGTTTGACGCGGAGTTGTTGGGCCAGGTCAATGGAATCATCGATGATGTGCGACGCCGGGGTGATGCCGCGTTGCTGGATTACACGCAGCGCTTTGACGGCGTGCAGCTTGAGAGTTTCCGTGTGAGTGAAGCGACGCTCCGTACTTCCGCCGCGAAGGTCGACAAAGACGTTCTCGCCGCATTGCGATTGGCGATCGAGAACGTAAGAGTTTTTCACGAACGTCAACGCGAAGAGTCGTGGGAGATCTTGCCTGCGGATAGTGTGCGGTTGGGCCAGAGGATCCTACCGCTCGAGAGCGTCGGTTTGTACGTGCCGGGCGGAACCGCAGCCTATCCGTCGTCGATCGTGATGAACGTCGTGCCGGCGCAAGTGGCGCGAGTCGAGCGTATCGTCGTAACGACTCCGCCGCGCACGCTCGCTGAGAATCCCGCGGTCGCGGCTGCGCTGCTAGAATTGAACGTCAAAGAGATCTATGCGGTTGGCGGTGCGCAAGCGATTGCGGCGCTCGCGTTCGGCACCGAAACGATTCCGCGCGTCGATAAGATCACAGGGCCGGGAAACAAGTACGTCGCCGCCGCGAAGAAGTTGTTATTCGGGGTCGTCGGGATCGACGCTATTGCCGGACCAAGCGAGATCGTGATTGTCGCGGATCGGACCGCGCGAGCGGAGTTTGTCGCTGCTGATTTGCTGGCGCAGGCGGAGCACGGTGAGGATGCGTCGGCGGTTTTGATCACGACTGACGAGGAGTTGGCAGAGCATGTCGCCGATGAAATTGTTAGGCAAGCGGAGACGTTGCCGCGCCGCGCGATTGTCGCGTCGTCGCTACGCGACTACGGCGCTATCGTGCTTGTAAACAGTCTTGCAGAAGCTTGCGAAATCGTTAATCAACTCGCGCCCGAACACGTCGAGCTCGTCACGAGCGATGACGACGCGCTTGCTGAGAAAATCAAACACGCGGGCGCGATCTTCTTTGGCGCGTACACGCCCGAAGCGGTCGGGGATTACCTTGCTGGTCCAAACCACGTTCTGCCGACTGGCCGTACCGCGCGTTTCTCGTCGGCTCTCGGCGTTTACGACTTCGTGAAGCGCACCAGCACGCTCAGCTATTCGCCAGAAGCCTTCAACTCCGTGGCGGAATCTATTTCTGTCTTGGCCCAGTGCGAAGGCCTCGGAGCACACGCGCGTTCAGCCACGATTCGAAAAGACAAATGACTACGCCACGCGACATCATCAAACCTGCCGTACGTGCGTTGCGCGCGTATACGCTCTCACCGTACCGCGCGTCCGTGAAGATCAATCAGAACGAGAACCCATGGGACGCGCCGAGCGAGATCAAAGAAGAAGTGTTGCGCCGCTTCGCCGCGCGCGCGTGGTCGCGCTATCCCGATTTTGTCCCCGCCCGTTTGCACGAACAGCTTGCGCAGTTTGCGCATTGGAAACCCGATGGCGTCATCGCCGGCAACGGCTCGAACGAGCTGATCCAGGCGGTGTTGATGGTCGCGGTCGACCTACGGAAGCGCGTGCTGATCTCGGAGCCGACGTTTGCTTTGTACAAGCAGGTGGCGACGGTGCTCGGCGGTGAAGTCGAGACTGTCTTGCTGACGCCGCAATTGACTTACGATATCGCCGCGCTGCTCGCTGCGGTAGAAGAGAAACAACCGGACGTCACGATCATCTGTTCGCCAAACAATCCGACCGGCTGTGTGCTCGAGACTGCGGACTTACAGCGATTGCTGCGCGCAGCGCGCGGACTGGTCGTGGTCGACGAGGCGTATCACGAGTTTGCGCAGCAGTCCGTTGTGCCGCTGCTGGCCGAGCACGAGAACCTGATCGTGTTGCGCACGTTTTCGAAGGCGATGGCATTTGCAGCGCTGCGCGTCGGGTATTTGCTTGCAGCGCCGGAACTCGTGCGCGAAATTCGCAAGGCAGTGCTGCCTTACAATTTGAATGCGTTTTCGCAGCTTGCGGCGGAGGTGGCCATCGAGAAGTATTCCACTCTGCTTGGTCCAATCGTGAACGCGATCATCGCCGAACGAGAGCGCCTCTATACTGCTGTCTCGGAGATCCCGGGTTTACATCCGCTAAAATCCCACGCCAACTTTATGGTGGCTAAGTCAGACACAGAGATAAAGCGTATTTTCAACGAGTTGTTGCAGCGCGACATCCTCGTCAGGGATGTTAGCGCATATCCGATGTTGAGCGAGTATTTCCGGTTTAGTGTTGGCACACCGGAAGAGAACGATCGACTATTGAGGGCACTCAATGAGATCAAAGGCTAATCATAACGGCCGCCGCGCGGAAGTTCGCCGCAAAACAAAAGAGACCGACGTGCGTGTGACGCTGAATCTCGACGGCAGCGGCAAGTCACGGATTACTATCGGGCTTCCGTTTCTCGAACATATGCTGGAGCTCTTCGCCAAGCACGGGCTGTTTGACCTACAGGTGATGTGCGACGGGGACCTCGAGATCGACGATCATCACTCGGTGGAAGACATCGCGATCACGTTAGGCCAGGCGTTGGCCCAGGCACTCACCGACAAAGCCGGGATCAATCGTTATGGCGAAGCGATCGTGCCGATGGATGAAGCGCTGTGTCGCGCCGTGATCGATCTCTCGGGACGTTTTTATCTCGTGTACGAGGTACCGACGAAGCGGCAGAAGATCGGTAATTTTTCGGTCGAGCTCGCGGAGCATTTCTGGCGCTCGTTTGCGGAAACGGCGAAGTTCAACTTGCATATCGACTGTATTCGCGGCCGCAACACGCACCACATTTTGGAGGGGACATTCAAGGCCTTCGCGCGCGCGTTGCGGCAGGCAGTCGATCTCAACAGTCGTGTTAGCGGCGTGCCGAGTACGAAGGGAACGTTGTAGTTGCTTCTCTGTGCCTCTGTGTCTCTGTAATTAACCAATGCCCACAGAGACACAGAGGCACAGAGAAGCAGAGGAAGGCAGTTTAGTGGTCCAACTTGCGATCATCGATTACGGTGTGGGGAATTTGCGATCGGTGGAGAAGGCGTTTGCGGCCACCGGCTGCGAGGCCACCGTCAGCGGCGATGAGAAAGTTTTGCGCGCGGCGGAACGGTTGGTATTGCCTGGTGTGGGCGCGTTCGGCGCATGTATGAAGGCTCTTAGCGAACGCGGGTTTGATCAACTCGTGAGAGAAAGAGTTCGCGAAGGCACTCCGCTACTCGGGGTTTGTGTTGGCATGCAGTTGTTATTTGAAACGTCGGATGAGTTCGGATCAACGCCGGGACTTGGGCTCTTACTCGGCCGGGTGCGACGGTTTACGGACGAGTTGGTTGTGCCGCACGTTGGTTGGAACCAGGTCAAGCAAGTGCGAAATCATTCCTTGTTCGGCCAGGTTGCGGATCGATCCCACTTCTACTTTGTGCACTCTTACTACTGCGAACCGCTAGATGAATCCGTGGTCGCAGGCGAGACGGAGTACGGCTTCAACTACGCCTCGGTTGTTGCGCGGGACAATATTTGCGGCGTGCAGTTTCACCCGGAAAAGAGCCAGAACGCCGGCTTGCAGTTGTTGAAAAACTTCGCGCACCTGAACTGACACGATGCTGGCCAAACGGATCATTCCCTGTCTCGACGTCGATAACGGCCGCGTGGTGAAGGGAATTCGTTTTGTCTCGCTCGTCGACGCCGGCGATCCGGTCGAGCAGGGAAAGCGTTACGATGCCGAAGGCGCTGATGAACTGACGTTCCTCGACATCACCGCCTCGTCCGACAAGCGCGACATCGTCGCCGAGCTCGTGCGACGCGTCGCTGATGAAGTTTTCATTCCGTTTACGGTCGGCGGCGGCTTGCGCACGGTCGAAGACATTCGCGCGATCCTGCGCGCCGGTGCGGACAAGATCACGCTCAACACGGCGGCGCTCGAACAGCCGCAGTTGATCAGTGAATGCGCGGAAACGTTTGGCAGCCAATGTGTCGTTGTTGCGATCGATGCGCGCAGACGCGCCGCTGATGATCCTGATAAGGGTTGGGAAGTGTACACTCACGGCGGCCGCCGCAATGTTGGTATCGACGCGCTCGAGTGGGCCATGTGCGCGCAGCGACTAGGCGCGGGCGAGATCTTGTTGACAAGTATGGATCGCGACGGCACGCGCAGCGGTTACGATATCGAACTCACGCGCGCCGTATCGAGCGCCGTTCGCATTCCCGTAATCGCCTCGGGCGGAGCGGGCACGATGGAACATTTTTATGAGGCGCTCACGCATGGTGGCGCAAGTGCGGTGCTGGCAGCGTCGTTGTTTCACTTCGGCGAGCTTTCGATTGCGGACGTGAAAGATTATTTGCGAGGTCGCGGAGTTGTAGTCAGGTGAGCATAGATCCTAAAACTATTAAGTTTGACGAACACGGATTGGCGCCGGCGATCGTGCAGGACGCGCACACGCGCGAGGTGTTGATGCTCGCTTACATGAACGAAGAAAGCCTCGCGCGCACGCTCGAAACCGGGCAAACGTGGTTCTGGTCGCGCTCGCGCAACGAGCTATGGCACAAAGGCGCAACTTCGGGGAACACGCAGAATGTCATCGCGCTTACCGCTGACTGCGACAACGACGCGATCGTCGTGCTCGTCGAACCTGCTGGGCCGGCGTGTCACACCGGCGCTCGGTCGTGTTTCGATCTACAAGTACCCGAGCAGCCGTCGGGCGGCTTGCTGCACGAGTTGTACGACATAATCAAGAGTCGCAAAGAAGAGCGACCGGCGGGTTCGTACACAACCTATCTCTTCGACAAAGGTCTCGATAAGATACTCAAGAAATTCGGCGAGGAAGCGGCCGAGACGATCATCGCGGCCAAGAACGAGGACCAGCAACAGCTCGTTGCGGAAACAGCAGACCTGCTCTATCACTTGCTGGTCTTGCTCGTCGCGCGTGACGTAAACCTCGACCACGTGCGCGATGAGTTGGCAGCGAGAAGATCCCATCCTTCTGGATAACGCTAGCGTGAGTAAGAAGGGAAGGGGGATTGGAGCCGCCGGCGTGAGCAGCAGGAAAAGGGATCGGAGCCGCTAGCGCGAGCAGCAGACAAAAAAGAGTGAGCGACGACGAACTAAACAAACTCAACGAACTAAACGAACTGCTCGAATTCGCCGTGGCGCTGGCGCGCGGCGCGGGCGATATCACCTTGAACTACTTTCGCAAACAGCCGGAGACGAGCCGGAAAGCCGACGGCAGCTACGTCACCATCGCGGACCGCGAAGCCGAAGACTTCCTGCGACGACAAATCGCGGAACGTTTTCCCGACGACGGTATCTTAGGCGAAGAACACGGCGAGCAAACGGGACGCTCAGGCCGGCGCTGGATCGTCGATCCGATCGACGGCACGTTTGCCTTCGTACACGGCGTACCGCTTTACGGTGTATTGATAGCCCTCGAGATCGACAACCAACCGACGCTCGGTGTCGTGAACATGCCCGCGTTGAACGAACTCGTCTCTGCCGCCACGGGCGCGGGCTGTTTCTTCAACGGCGAGCCCGCGCACGTATCGAACACGCGATCTCTCGCGGACGCGTTGCTGTTATGCACGAACTTCCACGAATGCCCGCGTCACGGATTTAGAAACGCTGCCGAACTGCTGCAAGCGCGCGCGCGCTCGTGCCGCACGTGGGGAGATTGCTACGGCTACGTCCTCGTCGCCACCGGCCGCGCCGACGTGATGCTCGATCCGGTGATGAACCTTTGGGACTGCGCGCCGCTGCTGCCGATCCTCGAAGAAGCCGGCGGCACGTTTACCGATTGGAACGGCGTCGGCACGATCGACGGCGGCAACGCGATCGCGACCAACGGACTCTTGTTCGACGAAGTCATGGCCCTGGTGAAGAACAACGATGCAGATTATCCCGGCGATTGATCTGAAGAACGGACGCTGCGTGCGTTTAACGCAGGGACGCAAGTCGGACGTGACGGTCTACGATGAAAACCCCGTCGCGGTCGCGCAGAGTTTCGCAGACGCGGGCGCGCGGATGATTCACGTTGTGGATCTCGACGGCGCGTTTCAGGGCGGCGAGTCGCGCAATCGCGACGTGTTGGCGAAGATCGTCGCAGCGGTTGATGTGCCGATCGAATTCGGTGGCGGTATTCGTTCGCGTGAGGAAGTGCAGCACTTGTGCGAACTCGGCGTTGCGCGCGTCGTGTTGGGAACTGTCGCCGCCGAGTCGCCCGCGCACTTGCGCGAATTTGTGAATCGCTTTTCGTCGCAGATCTGCGTGGGCATCGACGCGCGCGACGGTCACGTGATGACGCGTGGTTGGGAAACAGCGACGCACGTCACGGCGATCGAATTTGCGCGCGTGGTGGCGAGTTGCGGCGTCGAGCGGATCGTCTACACCGACATCTCGCGCGACGGCATGTTGACTGGACCAAACGTCGAACAAACGCTCGCGGTGGTGCGCGCGGCGAACGTTCACATCACGGCTTCGGGTGGTGTGTCGAGTCTCGACGATATCAAACGGCTGCGCGCGGTGGGCGAACCGCTGCTCGACAGTGTTATTGTTGGCAAA
Organism: Pyrinomonadaceae bacterium; assembly: GCA_036503085.1. Classification (GTDB taxonomy): domain Bacteria; phylum Acidobacteriota; class Blastocatellia; order Pyrinomonadales; family Pyrinomonadaceae; genus PSRF01. The sequence goes on from DASXXL010000820.1 coordinate 9,386, forward strand.
GCCCTGTACGAAGGAAAATTCAAACTCGAAGAAGCGTTGCGGATCGCTGAATAAACAATCGCTGAGTAAACGATGAGCGAAAAGATTTTTGCTGACGGAGTGTTGAGTGGACGCGTCGCGTTTGTGACGGGTGGCGGCACCGGAATCACGGGCGGCGTGGCGCGCGCGTTTGCTGAAGCCGGCGCGCGGGTCGCGCTCGTGAGTCGCAAGTTCGAGCATCTCGAACCCGCCGCTCAATACATTAACGAAAACGGTGGCGAAGCGATTCCGGTCGTGGCTGACGTGCGCGAACCGGCGCAAGTGGAAAGTGCGCTTGCGAAAACGGTCGAACAGTTTGGCCGAGTCGATATCGTGGTGAATGGCGCGGCGGGAAATTTTCTTTGTAAGGCGGAAGAGTTGTCGCCGAACGGGTTCGGCACAGTTGTCGATATCGATCTGAAGGGCACGTTTAATGTGTGTCGCGCGGCATTTGCGCAACTCAAGGAGCATCGCGGGCAGATACTGAACATCAGCGCGACGCTGCATTATCTTGGCACGCCGATGCAGCTTCACGTGTCGGCGGCGAAAGCGGGTGTTGATGCGTTGACGCGGAACCTCGCGGTGGAGTGGGGACGTTACGGGATTCGCGTGAATGCGATCGCGCCTGGGCCAATCGAAGACACGGAAGGGATGAAGCGGCTCGTGCCCGAGCCGGTGAAGGAACGTTTGCTGAAGAACATTCCGCTTGGTCGGTTTGGGCGCATCGTTGATATTGAAAAGGCGGCGGTGTTTATTTGTTCGGAGGCGGCGAGTTTTATCAACGGCGTCGTGCTTGTGGTGGACGGTGGCCACTGGTTATCCGCGAACCGCCCGCT
>DASXXL010000821.1:0-4191 GCA_036503085.1 Pyrinomonadaceae bacterium
GAAAGTAAAACGGACACCGGCCGCGCGGTTTACGGCGGCGGCGGGATCACGCCGGATGAGAACGTCGATGCGAGAACCACGAACCTGACGCAGCGTCGATTGCTGAGTCCGACCTTCGCTTTCGCCCGCGAGCTCGTAAACGGACGAATCAAAGGTTTCGAATCGAGCAAGATCGCGCGCATCGACTTCAATCACGAGTTGCAACCGGATGAGTTGAAAGTCACCGATGCGATGTTTCGCGCTTTTCGAGACTTCGTTAACAGCGATCCGAAGTACAAGACTTACGCCGCGGCTGTTGATAGGTATCGCGCGTTTGTCGAACTGGAGCTCAGGTTCGATCTGGTGACGGCGGCGTACGGTCGTGTGATGGGCGATCGCGTGTTCATCATGACTGACGATCCGCAGATCTCGAAGGCAGTTGACGTGGTCCCGAAGGCCCGTGAACTCGCGCGACAGTAAGCCATAGATCCGTGGCCCGTTTCAGACGTAAAACAGAGTCTTGCCTCTAAAACCGCTCTGTGATACGTTCGCGGGCATGAAACGCACCAACCGACCTGCCAAAGCACTCGTAAACACCGAAGAGCTAGGCCGTGCCGTGAAGCGTCGTCGCGAAGAACTCGGCCTCAGCCTCCGCGATGTGGCCGACAAAACCTCAGTCTCCGCCTCAACTCTCTCGCGCATCGAGAACGGCACCGGAAAACCTGACGCTGACAACATCGCCCGACTCACCGCGTGGCTCGAAGTTCCCGTCGAACGCATTCTCAGCGCGCGACCCGCACAGGACGACTCGTCGCAAGCCGTCGTCTATTACCCGCAGGAACCCATGCCCCAGATTGTCGAAGCGCATTTGCGCGCCGACCGTAACTGCACACCGGAAACGGCCGCCGCACTCTCGGAAATGTTCCGTGTGGCCTATAACCAGTTCACCCAGTTCAGTCCTAATCCTGATAAGACCGCGAAAAAGCGGCGTTGAGTTTTTAGTGTTCCTCGGTCCTTTACCTCCTGGCGAGAAGTGGCGCAACTTCGAACTCAAAGCGATCGCCCTGCGCGATTTCGCTCGGGTCAGGCCTGACGTGTCTCTCAATCCATTCGAACTGGCGCAGTTCGCAAACCTGATGGTCGTCGAGTTCGAACAACTGAGGGGCTTGAGCGAACGCGCGCGCGAACATCTGCTTGGACCAGGGTCAGAGTCGTGGTCCGGCGGCGCTTGTTCGCTGCCTGACGGCATGAAGCTCGTCATTTTGAATCCGAATCATGGTCCAGCCCGCACGAAAGCGACGTTGATGGAAGAGATCTGCCACGTCTTTCTGGCCCATCAACCGAACCGGCTCTCGGTCGTCACGAAAGACGAAAAAGGGAAGGTGATGAATCGTGATTATCGCCACACCGACGAAGAAGAGGCATACGGCGTTGGAGCGGCCGCGCTCGTGCCTTACGCGGCTTTGAAGCGGCAGTTGTTGCAGGGAAAAGCGACGCGCGATATTGCGGCCCACTTCCGCGTCAGCCGGGAGTTGGTCGAATATCGAATGAAAGTCACTCACCTTTGGCGTGAGTTTAAGCAGGTTGCGATAGAATAGCCGCAGGATGAGTGAACGACTGAAAGAAGCAGCAGCGATGAAGCTGACGACGATCGACAAGCTTCGTATGCTGCACGACATTACCAAGAAGATTAGCCGCTCTTTGGATCTCCAGGAAGTTCTCAACCTGGTGATGGACACTCTCGATTCGCTGATTCCTTACGACGCCGCCGGCATCTTTGTCGTGCAGTGTCGTGACAAGGAACTGGTTCCCGAAGGCGAAGAACCGTGCGTGTTCAAGTCCGAAGCGGTGCGCGGTTATGACATCGACGAGCTCCGCGATCTCCACTTAAAACTCGGCGAAGGTTTCATCGGCAACGTCGCGTTGAGCGGAGCGCCGCTCATCTCGCCCGACGTGCGCAAGGATCCTGTTTACGTCAACGCCCGCGATTCGACGCGTTCGGAAATGGTCGCGCCGATCATCTCGAACGACGAAGTTATTGGTGTTTTCGATCTCGAAAGCGACCAGTTCAACGCGTATTCGGCGGATGATCTCGACGTGCTGCTGATGCTCGCGTCGCAGGTCGCCATCATCATCGAGAAGGTGATGCTGCACGAGCAGTTGATCGAGAAGAAGCGGCTCGAAGGACAGCTCGAAGTCGCGCGCCAGGTGCAGTTGGAACTCTTGCCGGCGCGAGATCCGGAGTTAGTGGGTTACGACATTAGCGCCTACAACTTTCCAACTGAGGAAGTCTCAGGTGATTACTACGACTGGGTACGCATCTACGACGATCAGATCGGCGTCGTGATCGCCGACGTGTCGGGAAAAGGCGTTCCCGCCGCGATTCTGATGGCGTTTTTGCGCGCGAGCCTCCGGGCCGCGACGCACATCGGCTACGCCACGCATATCTCGATGGCGAAGGTGAATTTCCTGTTGTGGGAGTCGATCGAGAGTAATCAGTTTGTGACCGCGTTCTACGGCATTCTCGACGCGCAAAAGGGAACGCTCGCGTATTCAAACGCCGGCCACAATCCGCCATTGCTCATCAACGCGGCCGGCACTTCCCGTTTCATCGACAAAGGCGAACAGCCGTTGGGAATGTTTCGCGAGACGCGCTATCACCAGTATTACCTCGAATTCGAGCCGGGCGACGTGCTGGTGCTTTACACTGACGGCGCGACCGAAGCTAACAGCCCGTCAGGCGAAGAGTTTGGCCGCGAACGTCTTGCGCAGGCAGTGAAGAAAGCCTACGACCGACCGGCGCGCGAAATGATCGCGAGTTTGCAACTGGAAATACTCGAGTGGACCGACAATGTCGGCTCGAATGACGACGTTACGTTCTTCATTATCAAAGCGCTCAAATGAGAAACGCGGGAGCATTGCTGCTCCCGCGTTGCTAATTCACGAACGATTTGTGATTCTAGTGTGCGGTCAGTGAGCAGTGGGCATGATCTCCGCCCGGCGCCAGTGGTGCACGATAATCGCCAAAGTGAAACTCAGCTTCGGCCTCCGACAAAGCATACACATCGAAGCCATATGCATCGAGATAGTCTGCCAAATCATCGGGGGAAAGAAGATATACGGCAGGCGTGTAACCCGCTTCAACACGAATTTCCAGCAGGCGCTCGATTACTTCCAGTGGTGCAAAGCAGGTAACAGGGTCTCTGTACGTTGCCATGTTTGAAGCGCCTTTCTTTAGATTCAGCGCGCAGTCCAAATTTTCAACGACCGCGTGCTGTGCTAACAACGACTTTGATGTACGCGCAATGCAAGTAGTTTGTTCTCCACGCAATCTTTTGACGCGCGACCACACAGAAAAGTTCCTGAATCAACAATGAGTACTGAACGACCAAACGTAACCAGCCAACCGCCCACACCACCGCCACCCAATTTCGTCGCGATTTTGCGGGAGATGCTGCGCGCGTCCGACAAAGTGAGCGATCTGATCTTCAGTCCGGGAAGACCGCCGCAAGTTGAGTTGGCGGGCAAACTCGTGCCTGTGAAGATTCCGGGTCTGGAGAAGTTGACTCCGGCCCACACCGCGGGCATGGCGAAGCTGATCATCGGCAACCAGCAAACGGCGGTGGATAGTTTGGAAAAAACCGGCTCGGCTGACTTGTCGTTCAGCGCGCCGGGCGAGGCGCGTTTCCGCGTCAATATCTTCAAACAACGCGGCACGCACGCGATCGTCATGCGCGTCATTCCAATGCGACCGCCGCGTTTCAGCGACTTCAATCTGCCGGAACAACTGCAAGAGATTGTCGGCATTAAAAACGGCATCGTTCTCGTCACTGGTCCAACTGGCAGCGGCAAGAGCTCGACACTCGCGGCGATCATCGACCTGATCAACGAGACGCACTACTATCACATCGTCACGATCGAAGACCCGATCGAGTTTCTGCACACGCACAAAAACTCCACCATTCATCAGCGCGAACTTCATTCCGACACGCCGAGTTTTGCCGTCGCGTTGCGTGCGGCACTGCGCCAGGCGCCGAAAGTGATCCTCGTCGGCGAGATGCGCGATCGCGAGACGATCGAAGTCGCGCTCGAAGCGGCGGAAACGGGTCACCTGGTCCTGTCGACACTGCACACGATCGACGCTTCCAAAACCGTCGACCGCATCATCGGCGTGTTTCCGAAGAACGAGGAAAAAGCGATTCGCACGCGTAT
>DASXXL010000822.1:0-2875 GCA_036503085.1 Pyrinomonadaceae bacterium
CGACCTTGGCTTGGCGCGGTTGTTGTTGAAGTTGCGTGTAGCACGATTGTTTTCGCCGCGGGCGGAGTTTGGTCTCGCGCTGCTGGAGAGTTCTCGTCCGATATTCAAAAGGCGAACGCCTCAAAGATCCGCTGAACACCCGCGTGAATCCAATTCAACCGCTGAGTCGGTCGCGTTGTTTACGGGCTGCGTCGGTGAAGGACTCTTCGCTCGCGTTAACCGTGCAACCGAGCGCGTCTTGCGTAAAAATGGTTTTGCCGTGCAGACACCTGCGGACCAGGTATGCTGCGGCGCGCTGCACGCGCACGCCGGAGATCTCGAAGGCGCTCGTGAGTTAGCAAAGCGAAACATCGCCGCTTTTGCTTCCGGCGAACCAATCATCACGAACGCCGGGGGCTGCGGTGCAATGCTCGCGAGTTACGGCCATCTCTTGGCAAACGAACCAGACTTAGCCGAGTCGGCCGCAAACTTCAGCAGTCGCGTACGCGACGTGAGTCAACAACTTCAGGCGTGCGAATCGCAAAACACCTTCCAAAACATCGCCGGCAGACGCGTGACTTACGACACCTCGTGTCATCTCCTATACGGCCAACACGCCGGCGAAGCCTCCCAACAAATGCTGCGCTGCGCCGTTGGACCAAACTTCAGTCCGCTCGAAGGCACCGAACGCTGTTGCGGCGCGGCAGGCATCTACAACCTCCTGCAACCCGAAATGTCCCAACGTGTTCTCCAGGAAAAGCTGGCCCACATACGCGAGAGCAGCGCGGACATCCTTGCCACCGGAAACCCCGGCTGCCAAATGCAAATCGGCGCCGGTGCCCACCTCGCCGGTTTAAAACTACAAGTCTGCCACCCCATCGAACTCCTCGACGAAGCATATAAATCAGCCACGGATGAACACGGATGACACGGATCAAGGCCGAGAGAAGGCAATCTGGCCGGCAATGAGGGTTAGATGGAGGTCGCCGTTGGGCGAGAGGGCGAGGAGGTCGGCGCGTTTGCCCTGTTCGATCGCTCCGCACTCGTGGTCCAAGCCGAGAAGGCGGGCAGGGTTTGTGGAGGCGAGGTGGGCAATGTCGAGATGAGAGATGCCGAGGGAGAGCAGCAGGCGAACGGCGTCCAACATGCTGATTACTGAGCCGGCGATGCTGCCGGAAGCGTTTGCGGTGCGGCCGTTCTTCACCGAAATCGTCTCGCCCCAGATGTTGTAATCACCGTCGCCCTTTCCTGCCGCCGCGATCGCATCGCTAATCAAACTGATCGCGCGCGCGCCTTTGATCTTCAACAACAAACGAAGCATGAACGGGTCGAGATGAATGCCGTCAGCAATCATGTCGATGCTCACGTCGTCGTTGGCGAGGCCCCACGCGATCGGTCCGGGGTTGCGATGATGCAGCGGCGCCATCGCGTTCATGAAGTGCGTCATGTGTTGCGCGCCGGCGTTGAACGCCTGGTCCAACACTGCGAGCGTGGCGCGCGTATGTCCGAGCGAAATTACCCAACCGCGACGCTTCAACTCGCGCACGAGCTCGACGCCGCCCTCGACTTCAGGCGCGAGCGTGATCATACAGACCATATCTTCCTCAACGGGCAGTCGATCCAGATCCGCGGGACTCGCATAAGTCTTGAAGTGTTCGACGTGCAAAGCGCCGCATTGCGCTGAGTTCACAAACGGGCCTTCGTAGTGTACGCCGAGTACGCGAGCGCCGGTGTTATCGGGACGCCGCATTGTCTCGGCGATCGCGTGTATAGCATTCGCGTAGTTCTCATCACTCGCGGGCACAAACGTCGGCAGCCAACCAGTCACGCCCTGCGACGCGAGGTAGCGCGAAACTTCTTGCAACCCGTCAGGCTTCGCTTCCATCACGTCGACGCCCACCGCGCCATGAATATGAAAATCTATGAACCCGGGCAGGATCGTCGTGCCGCTGAGATCAATAATCTCCGCGCCCGGACTCTCGAACGCGTTGTCTTCATCTATCGCCGAGATGAGGCCGTCTTCGACCAGGATAGCTCCGTGCGGCACGATCTTGTCCGGCAAGACGAGCGCGGCGTTGCGCAACAGCAGCTTTCGGGAAGACTGGTTCATGGCCGTGGTAGTTTACGATACAATTCGCTGCGCCGGTCAGTTACGTTTGCTCATGAAAACAGCGCCGCTTCTTTTTTCCACGTTGCTTTGTCTTCAGCTAGCGGCCGCTTTTGGCAACGCTCAATCGAATGCCAACTGCGCGCCGGCGCAAGAGCAACTCAAAGCCGCGGAGCAAGCCGCTTCGCAAAACGATCCGGCGGCGGCTGCGAGTCGTTATGAAGAAGCGGTCCGGATCGCGCCGAGTTGCGTCGAAGCGCTGGTAAATCTCGGCGCTGTTTACAACCGGCTCAACCGGCCTGACGATGCGATCGCCGCTTTCCAACAGGCAGTAAGCCGAAACCCGCAACTCTTCGCCGCGCACCTTAATCTCGGCATCACTTACTTCCGCACGCGCCGCTTCGATTTGGCGAGAGACTCGCTGCGCGCGGCGTTGAAGCTAGATCCGCAAAACGCACAGGCAAGACAGCTACTCGCCCTCGCGCTAATCGCGACCGAAGAGTTCAAAGACGCGGCCGTCGAGTTGGAACAACTCGTTAAAGTCACGCCGAATGACGTGAATATTCTTTCTGCGCTGGGGGAGATCTACCTGCGCCTGAAGCGCTACCCTGACGCAGTTGCCACACTCGACAAAGCGGCGCAACTCGCGCCCGAGATCGCCAAGACTCATATGCTGCTCGGCGAAGCACTCGACAACGCGAGCCAGAGCGATCGCGCGATTGAAGAATTCCAACGCGCGATAAAGCTCGACGCGTCGCTCAAAGAAGCGCATTACGCGTTGGGCCACGT
>DASXXL010000823.1:0-4878 GCA_036503085.1 Pyrinomonadaceae bacterium
GCGGCTGATTGCCCGAGCACTGGAACGGGCGAACGGCAGTGTGACTCGTGCGGCGCGCGAACTCGGACTTAGTCATCAGGGACTATCGGACATCCTCGACGGCCGGCAAAGTACACTCGCAGGCGCGCGACGACCAAAAAGAACGCGTCGTAAATCCATAATGCGCAAGCCGCTCTGAGTATTATCTGACGTAGTAACGCTGGAATCTCATCCGCGGTAGTTGAACCTTTCCCCTTGAACGTTGCAGGTGGCGGGATCTTTATTGCTTTCGTCCGGCAAATGTTTAAGTTGTGCCGCGGAATTTTTATCTTCGACGGTGGAATGTCTTCGCTGCGGAAAAATGCAACTGCATTCGGTAGTTTGAAAATTGAGATCGATGGGATCTCATGTAGCACCGCGTCTTTGCAAGCAACTGCAACTAAGTTCAAGACGTAACTTCAGCGATCTTGTTTGCAATTTCGGTGCCCTGAAGTCATTCGCCGCCGCATGAAGACAAAATCCCACTGCACTTAAACATTCCCCAGTGGATCTCAGACATCAGGCGGCACATCGCAAACATCTCGCGGCAGATCGCAAACATCTCGCGGCAGATCTCGGACGCTATCCTCCAGAGACTAGCATCTCACCGCTAGAATCAGACGAACTAAAACTAGTACTGGATCAGGCTGCCTTCGCGTTTGGCCCGCTTAACCGCGCGGCTGAAAACCCAGAGGGAGAAGGGAAGGAGGACGGCGAGAAAACAGAGGAGTGTGATGAGAGGTTGCATGATTTCGCTGAGGCCGTGGCCTTCGATTAGCACCTGGCGAATGGCGTCGAGGCCGTACGTGGTGGGCAGGAGCAGCGAGATGTTGCCAAGTTTTGGTCCCGCGTATTCGCGAAGTAGTTGCGTCGGGAAGAAGACGCCGGAGAAGAGTGCGGAGCCCGCGCCAAGAAAGATGCCAAATGGATCCCCGCGTTTGAACACCATCGCGAAGCTCGCGGAGAGTATGCCTAAACACGCCAGCACCACCGTGGTGAGTAAGAGAAAGACGACGGCGAGAAAGAAACTGCCGCGGTAATGAACCCCGAAGAAGACGCGGCCGAAGAAGAGATAAAGAAACGAGAAGAAAGTCGTTTCGAGAAAGTCCCACGCTGAGCTCGCGACGATCACGGTGGGGAGGTTGATGGGTGTGAGCAGTACGCTTTCGAGTGTGCCTTGCATCTGTTCCTGGCGAATCGAGTTGGCGAGGCTCGAGAAGCCGGTCATGAAGTAGTTGAGCACCGCGAGACCGGTGAGCCACGTGGCGAGCGGATCGCGCCATTGCACGTATTGCGGATCGGTAAAGCCGGCGAAGATCTTTGAGATAAAGAAGAGCGTCGTAACCACGGCCAGTACCGACACGATACGCAGAAAGAACTGCATGCGATAGCTGACGAACAGGCGGAAGTCCCGCGCGACAAACGCGAAGATTCTTCTCGGTAAAAGTCTCAAGTTACTCATAAGGTTCTGGCGTTTATCGGTTTCTGTTTTTGGTTTTAATCCCCGTTCTCGCTCTCGTAAAGTTCGAGTACGTCGAATAAAGTGGCACGTTCAATGTCCACGTCGAGAATGCGTCCGCCGCGCTGTTGTAAGTCTCGCAGTCTTTCGTCGAGTTCGTTATCACCGGACTGACGAGTGAAAGAAATCCTCGTGCTCTCGTGCGTGCCGTTCAAGCCGGAGACGGTCACGTGGACTTGCTCGGACTTCGACGTAAGACTGCGCAGATATTGCGGTGTGTCAATCGCGCGAATAGTGCCGCGGCTGATAATCGCGACGCGCTCGCAAAGCGTCTCAACCTCCGCGAGGTTATGCGACGTGAGCAGGATCGTCACTGGCGGATCCTGCCGGCCTAATGAACGGATCAAGTCGCGCATCCGCGCCGCCGCCAGCGGATCGAGCGAACGCGTCGGCTCGTCGAGCAACAACACCGGCGGCTGCGACAACATCGCCCGCGCGACCGCGAGTCGTTGCTTATTTCCCGTCGACATCTCACCAAACCGCCGTCGCGCCACCTCTTCCAATTCGAGTTTCGCAAACAGCTCGCGCATCCGCTGCTTTGCAACCCGATCACTCAAACCGTGCAGACGCGCAAAGAACATCAGGTTCTGTTCAGCTGTGAGACGCCAATAAAAACTACGCTCTTCCGCCGTTGCCAGGCCAATCTGCCGCCGCACTCGTTCATCCTGCGAAACGCTGTCGTCGCCATGAACTGCAACGCTGCCCGTCGTCGGCTGGACCAACGTGGCGACGATTTTCGTGAGCGTCGTCTTGCCTGCGCCGTTACGTCCGATCAACCCGAAGATCTCGCCGCTGCGAACATCGAACGAAACATCGCGCAAGGCCTCAACCGGCTCTTTCATCGGTCGCCGCAGGAACGCACGCAGACGGCGAAACGGCGAGGGATAGGTCTTCGAGAGATTGCGGATTGAGATCGCGGTTTCAGACGAAGCGATGGAAGAATCAGGCTCACTCATCAACGCGCTCGTTGTCGAGGATCGAGATGTTCGCGCAGACCGTCGCCGATGAAGTTGAAGGCCAGCACGGTAAGGGCGATGGCGATGCCGGGAAAAATGAGTGCGTGTGGCGCGGCTTGCAGCGTGGAAAGATCGCGCGCTTCTTCGATCATCACACCCCACGACGGCGCGGGCGGCGGCACGCCGAGTCCGAGAAACGACAGCGACGCTTCGGAGAGCACCGCGCCCGCCATGCCGAGACTCGCTTGCACGATCAGCGGTTGAATCGCGTTCGGCAGAATATGCACGAGCAGGATGCGGAGGTCGCTCGCGCCGAGCGCGCGCGCCGCTTGCACGAAATCATATTCACGAACTTTCAGCACCTGGCCGCGAATGAGGCGCGCGTAACCGACCCAGCCGATGATGCACAGCGCGAAAATTAGTTTGTTCAAGCCCGCGCCGAGAAACGCCACCATCGCGATCGCCAGCAGCAGACCGGGAAACGCGAGAAACACGTTGAAGACGTAACCCGAGACGAAACGATCGACCCAGCCGCCGTAGTAGCCCGCAATCGCTCCGAGAATCGTGCCGACGATGGCGGAAACAGTGACGACGATGATGCCAACCTGTAGCGAGATGCGCGCGCCGAACACGACCCGCGAGAAGATGTCGCGGCCGGTTGAGTCAGTGCCGAACCAATGCAGCGCGGACGGCGGCAGGTAACGCATCGAAAGATCCGTGGCGCCGACGTCATACGGCGCGATCCACGGCGCAAACAGCGCCACGATCACCAGCACCACCACGATTACGAGTCCGATTATTGTGAGTCGATTCATTTACGAGACGCGAATGCGCGGGTCGAGCCAGCGATAGACCATGTCCGTGAGCAGGTTCGCGAGAATGTAAGTCATGCTGATCACGAGCACGCAACCCTGCACGACGCGGTAATCGCGTTTGCCGATGCCGTCTTCGACGAGCAACAGGCCGAGGCCGGGCCAGCCGAAGATTTTTTCCGTGATGATGGCGCCGGCCAGCAGCACGCCGAGTTGTAATCCGAGAATCGTGACGACAGGAATGAGCCCGTTCTTCAGAACGTGTTTGTAAACGACAGTGCGCTCGCTCAAGCCCTTCGCGCGCGCGGTGCGCACGTAGTCTTCGCCGAGTTCTTCGATTACTGACGAACGCACCATGCGCGTCAGAATCGCCGAGAGCGCCGCGCCAAGCGTGAACGCCGGCAAAATGAGATCGCTCCAGTCTTCGTATCCGTACGGCGCGAGCACGCGCAGTTTGACGGCGAAGATATAGACAAGCATCGGCCCGATCACAAAACTCGGCAGACTGATGCCGAGCAGTGCGATCACGGAAGCGAAGTTGTCGACGAGTGTGCCGCGATGTGTGCCGGCGATCACGCCGAGTGGAATTGCAATCGCAATCGCGATGAGCATTGCGGCGATGGCAAGTGTAATGGTTGCCGGATAGCGTTCGAGTATGAGTTCGCTGACGGGCCGATCGTTGCGAAACGAGAGACCCATGTCACCGTGCAGAAGCGCGCTCCAGTAATCGACGTAGCGATTATTCGCTCCGTGCCAGACGAAGTGGCGCTGCCCATTGTCGTCTTGTGGAAAAGAGAAGAAGAACGGCGGGCGATCGAGTCCGTGCTTTTCGCGAAACTGCTGGAACTGTTCCGGCGTCGCTTGTTCGCCGAGAACAGCGACGGCCGGATCGCCGGGGACGAGTTCGATTAAAAGTGTGACGAGAGAAACTACGGTCCAAACAACGAGGATCAGTATCAGGACTCGGCGCAGTATGCCGAAGATCTTAAACCGAAGGTTGGTTCGCACTGCGGCGAACTATAGCAGGCTTTGACAGGATTTCAGAATTTACAAGACTTCAAACCAGGAAAGAGAGTTACTTCAAAAAAGGAGAGGCCCACGCCCCTCCTGCAGAAGTCTTGTACATCCTGAAATCATGTCTAATAACAAAAACGTAGCCCGAGGTACGATCCGAATACTCGCACAGCCCCGACAACCGCGCGCTTACCAACCCATACCCCGTGACTACGTATCTGGTTGCAAAGTTCTATGAACGCTGCAACCAATCCTCATACTCATTTCGACCGGAGGGCCAAAAATCATCCGACCGACGGCCCATATGCAATGCCGCAATGCCGCCGGTCAGGTTCTCAAACTGAACCCGATCAAAACCCGCCCGTTGCATCAAAAGCGAGAGTTGTTGCTGGTCCGGAAACTTTTCGACCGACGCCGGCAGGTAACTGTACGCGTAATGCGAACCACTGATGAACCCGCCCATCAACGGCAGCACTTTCGTGAAGTACAGACCAAACACCGGCCGCAGTATCGCATTCACCGGTCTTGAAAACTCGAGCACTGCCACCCAGCCGCCCGG
>DASXXL010000824.1:0-9019 GCA_036503085.1 Pyrinomonadaceae bacterium
CCCGCGCCTCCGGCGCTTTCGTGTTCGTTGCTGGAAGCTTGAGCACGACGGGGAAGGCGCTGGTGAACCAACCGACGCTGCGCGATAGATCAACGTCTGCAAAAAGTTCTTCACGGCCATGCTTTTCGAGTTCGATGAGGAGGGAGTCTGCGTGCGTCCAACACTGGAAGGCACGCGCGAGTGCGGTCAGCAGCACATCATCGATGCGCGTCCCATAAACTTTCGGCACGTGCTGCAACAGAGCGTTGGTGTCAGCCAACGAGAGTGAGACCGTAAACGTGCGCGCCGAGCCTTCTGTGTTTGCGCCATGTGCGTTTGCGCCATGTGTGTTTGCGCCGTGCTTTGCTGTATTTGCGTCCTGTTTTGCGAGTTCGCAATTGACGGAGAGACTGGTGGCGTCCTGCTTTGCGAGTTCGTTGTCGATGGGGAGAGGGTTCGCACACTGCGCGGTAGCTTTCCAGTAGTCCAACTCCTCGCGCACTTCCGGCGTCTGGGCCAACCGCTCGAGCCGTTCGGCCCAACGCTGAAAGGAGGTCGTCTTCGACGGGAGCCTGACACCGTTGCCCGATCGCAATCGACGGTAAACGGTTTCGAAATCTTCCAGCAGTATGCGCCAAGAAACGCCGTCAACAACAAGATGGTGGACTACCCACAAGAGACGCTGCCCGCCTGCTCCGAGATCGAACAACACAACCTGCAGCAACGGCCCGGCGCCGAGGTCCAATTCTCGCTGCGCGCCTTCGGCCGCAGCCTCGAGCGCCGCGCGTTGGGCCGTGCCAGTGAGTGCGGACAAATCCACACCCCGCACACAGCGCCGTGCCTCTTCATCGGCGGCGATGAACTGCCGCCAACCACCGTCATCTTTGGCGAACCGCAGGCGCAACGCATCATGATGCTCGAGCAGACGCGCAACTGTGCTTTCGACCAGAGACAAGTCCAGCCGCTCATTCGCTGCGAGCATGAGCGACATGTTCCAGTGCGCGGGCGCGGAAAAATTTTGTTCGACGAACCAGCGTTGAATCGGCGTCAGCGAGACGTCGCCGGTAATGCGCTCGGGTTCAGTGCCTTCGTGTGAAATCGTCTCGGCAACCGAAGCCAACGCTGCAATCGTGGGGTGCTCGAAAAGCTGTCGCGGTGTCAGCCGCAGGCCCGAGTGCCTGGCGGGTGCAACCACCTGAATGCTGAGAATCGAATCGCCGCCCAGATGAAAGAAGTTGTCGTGCCGGCCGATGCGGTCAACCTTGAGCAGTTCAGCCCAAATACGAACGAGCACGCGCTCCGCATCGGTGCGCGGCTCATCGATCTGTTCAGTATCGCTGATCGAAAAGTCAGGCGCCGGCAGCGCGCGGCGATCAACCTTGCCGTTCGGCGCTACTGGTATCGCATCGAGAAAAACGAAAGCAGACGGAATCATGTGGGCCGTCAAACTCACTGCCAAAAAATCACGCAACTGCTGCGGCTTGCCTTCACCTTCGGCTACGACATAAGCGATCAACTTCTTCTCGCTTCGCACACCTTGCGCCCTGTGACCGTTGCTTCCTGCCACGACAATCGCATCACGCACGCGTTCGTGCTGCTTGAGCGCCGTTTCGATCTCGCCCAACTCGATCCGATACCCGCGCACTTTCACCTGTTCGTCTTTGCGCCCGAGGAATTCGATATCGCCTCCGGGCAGAAAGCGCGCGAGATCTCCGGTCTGGTAAAGACGCGCGCCCGGTTCATCGGCGAAAGGATTCGGACGGAAACGTGCGGCCGTTAGATCGGCGCGCTGCAGATAGCCGCGCGCGAGGCACTCGCCACCGACGTATAACTCTCCCGCTACGCCGGCGGGCACTGGTTGCAGTTGAGTGTCGAGGATGTAGACGCGAACGCCGGCGAACGGGCGACCGAGAGGCGTGGCGCCGTTGAAGTTTATCTCCGCAGCGGAACTCTCAAAGATGAGATTGTCGATAGTAGCCTCGGTGAGACCATAGGAGTTGAAAACGTGCGCGTCAGCGCTACAGAGCCGGCGAAGCTGTTTGAACTCGTCTGCGTAGAGCGCGTCAGCGCCGGAGATGATGACACGCAGGAAGTCGAGCGTTTGCCGAGTCTCTTCGAGATACTGCATGAGCGGCCTGAGCAGCGCCGGCACGAACTCCGCCAACTCTACTTTCTCCGCGCGCATCAACTCGTATAGATCCCGCGGCGAGAGCAATGTCTCTTCTGTACACAGGACCAGTTTTCCGCCGGACATCAAACTCCGCAGCACGTTCTCCGTGAACACATCGAAAGAGAAGCTCGCCATTTGCAGGACGCAGGGAGAGGAGTCGAGCTGGTAAGGTTTTCGCCACGACTGATAAGCAGCGGCGAGACTGCGATGCGACACCATCACGCCCTTCGGTCGCCCCGTCGAGCCGGACGTGTAGATGACGTAAGCGAGACTATCGGGCACTTGATCGAGTTCTGGATTTTTTTCGCTCTCGCGTGCGATCACATCAAAGTCCTCGTCGAGACACAGCATTTGCGCGCTGCTCTCGGGCAATGTTGCAAGCAGGTGTCGTTGTGTAAGCAACCAAGGCGCACGCGTGTCCGCGAGCATGAAGGCGAGACGCTCTCGCGGGTAACGCGGATCGAGCGGCACATACGCGCCGCCGGCCTTGAGCACGCCGAGCACCGCGACGATCATCTCCAGCGAACGCTCAACGCAGATCGCGACTGGCACATCCGTGCTCACGCCGCGGCGACGCAGATAATGAGCTAGTTTGTTTGCGCGCGTGTTGAGTTCGCGATAGCTCAATCGTGCGTCTGCCAAAACAACGGCAGTGTTGTCGGGCTGCTGCTCAGCGTGCTGCTCGAAAAGCTGATGAACCAGAGGCGCGGGCGTAGTTTCTCCCGCAACGCCGCTCCATTCGTCGAGCAGCAAAGCCCGCTCACTCTCTGTGAGCAGCGGCAGGAGATCGAGTCTTTGGGAAGGATCAGTGACGACGGATTCGAGCAGCGTTTGGAAGTTGTCAAGCATGCGCTTGATCGTCACCGTGTCGAACAAGTCCGTGTTGTATTCGAGCGAGGCCGATAACTCATCTCCGATCTCGACCATCGTCAACGAGAGATCAAACTGCGCGATGCGTTGTTCGAGTCGCATCGACTCCAACGGCAGCCCACCGAGATTCATCTGCACGCCCGCTTCGCCGAGAGAAAAAGCTCCCAGTTGTTCTTCACCCACAACCTGCGCCTTGTTCAAGGCGAACATCGCCTGAAAGAGCGGCGAACGGCTCGGGTCGCGCTCCGGTTGCAGTTGCTTGACCAGCAGCGCAAACGGATATTCCTGGTGGGCCAGAGCGTCGAGGGTGATGTCACGTACTTGCTGCAGAAATTCTGTAAACGAAAGCGCGCCCGTGGGTGATGTGCGCAATACGATCGGGTTAACGAAGTAGCCGATCGTTTCGGCGAATTGTGCTGAATGACGACCGGCGGTTGGCGAGCCGACGAGTAAATCTTCCTGTCCGGTGTAGCGATAGAGCAGCACCTTGAAAGCCGCCAACAAAGTGATGAAGAGCGTGGCGTCGTTTTCGTAGGCCAGGGCTTTGAGTTGCGCGGTGAGTTGTGCGTCGAGCCTGAACGGTGCGGACGCGCCGCGAAATGTCTGCACGGCCGGGCGTGGTTTGTCGGTGTGAAGATTGAGAACAGCCAGTTCACCCGCGAGTTGTTTCTGCCAGAAAGCTGCGAGCCGTTCTCCTGTTGGACCAGCGAGAAGTTGTTGCTGCCGCCGAACGTAATCGAAGTAGTTTGCAGTGTGAGGCGCAAGAATGGGTGTTGTATGGTTTGCCGCGGCACGATAGACCTCGCCCAGCTCGCGCATCAGTACCGCCAGTGACCAGAAGTCGATCACGATGTGATGCGCGACGATAAGCAAAACCTGTTCGTCGTCTGTTCTCTTGAACAGTACCGCGCGCAGTAATGGACCATGTTCCAGATCGAATGGGAGATGCGCTTCGTCACGCAGGCGCTCGGCAAGCATCGCCTCATCCCAGCGAGACGCATCGACGATCTCGAGTGAAGCCGTGGACTTTTCGCGAATGTGCTGTATCGGTCTGCCCTGCACGGCGCTGAATGTCGTGCGCAACGCAGCATGACGTTTGACGAGAGATTGAAACGCACTCCGCAGAGCTGTCTCATCGGGTTTGGTTTTGATCCTGAGCGCGGAAGCGATGTTGTAAGCCGTGCTTTCCGGTGCGAGCTGCTGGAGAAACCAGAGAGCCTGTTGTCCGTGAGATAGCGGGAACGTGGATTTATATACGAAAGTCGCTTCAGCAATCTGAGGCGCCGAACGAGTCGCCTCAAGCAACTCGAAGCAGCGTGCGGCAATCTGCGCGATGTTCTGACTGCTGATGGCCTCAGACATCGGCAGGAGCACGCCGAGTTGCGTTTCGATGCTGTGCATCAACTCGACTACGATCAGTGAATCGACGCCGTAACGCGTGAGCGAGCTGTCGACATTGATCGCACTAGCCTCGATCTTCAATCTCGCGGCGAGTTGTTCGCGGATCCAGTTGCAGATCACTTCCGCGGTCGACAGTTCTGCCGGCTCGAGTTGCTCGTTGCTATCAACACCGAAATCGAGAGGCGCACGCCACTGCGCCAACGCGTCGAAAGACTCTGTTTCGAATATCGTGCGACACGCGCTGCGTTGCACCTTACCGCTCGATGTCTTCGGCACGCTGCCGGCCTTCACCAGCAGGATCGCAAAGGGGTGCACTTCGAATTCATCGGCCAGCGTCTGACGAATCGATTCGATGAGCAACGCCGTGTTCGCCTGTTTCCGTGGCTCCAGCTCCTGCACGACAACCAGACGTTCTTCCCCCGCAACTTCAAGCGAGAAAGCCGCGCCGCCGCCTGCTCGCAGCGCCTCATCACACTGCTCGACCGCCAGCTCGAGATCGTGGGGATATAGATTCCGCCCGCGAATGATGATCAGATCTTTTACGCGGCCGGTCACGAACAACTCACCATCACGGACGAATCCTAAATCGCCCGTTCGCAGGTAACTCTTTTCGGACGTTCTGCTGTCTGCTGCGACATAGCGTGCGTGGAATGTTTGCTCCGTCTCTTCCGGCCGGCTCCAGTAACCTGCCGCAACGCCTGGTCCATGGACCCAAATCTCACCGACTGCGTTTGTTTCACATCGCCGCAGCGTCTCGGGATCGACAATCTCGATCTCGGTGTCGAGCCCCGCCTCTCCGCAACTGACGAGCGTGCGTGTGTTCTCCTGCCCGGGTGCAGCTTCGATGACGCGATGTTGTTCGAGCGCATCAGCGCGGACGGTGCACGTGACCGCGCTTTGACCGCCGCTTACTTTCAGTGTCGCTTCCGCCAACCCGTATGCCGGATAAAATGCTTCCTTACGAAAGCCGCACTCGCGAAACGTATCTGCAAAGTGCCGCAGTGTCTCCACGCGCACCGGCTCCGCGCCGTTATAAGCTACGCGCCAACTGCGCAGATCCAATCTTGCACGTTGCTCTGCGTTCACCCGGCGCACGCATAGGTCGTAAGCGAAGTTTGGACCACCCGTGTGAGTGATTTGAAAACGCGTGACGGCTTCCAGCCAGCGCAGCGGATGCTGGAGAAAAGAAGTCGGCGACATGATGATCGCGGGAAAGCCGCCATAGAGCGGCTGGATAATGCCGTCGATCAAACCCATGTCGTGAAAGTGCGGCAGCCAGGTGAGTGAACGACTGTCAGGCGTATGGGCAAAGCCACTGTGGATCGAGGCCGAGTTATGCAGCACGTTGCCGTGCGTGACCATCACGCCTTTCGGCGTGGACGTCGAACCGGAGGTGTATTGCAGGTAGGCCACACTCTCTGCGCTCACGTCTCGCGCCCTATATGTTCCGGCCGATGACGTATCAATCGAGTCGGTCGCAAGCCAGCGCAAACATGCGAGTTCGGGTAGCTGCGACCTGACGAATTCCACTTTCCCGAGGAAAGCCGCGCTCGTCAGTGCAATCGTTGCTTCGGCGTCTGTGATCATCGCTTGCAGTCGCTGCGCGTTTCGGTTGAGACGCGGCAGAGGCGCCGGAACGGCAATGACGCCCGCGTAGAGACAACCGAAAAACGCTTCGATGTAAGCGAGTCCCGCCGGATAAAGGAGCAGCGCCCGCTCCCCATACGCACGCATCTTTTGCAGGTGCGCGGCGATCGCGCGCGCACGCTGGTCCAACTCGCCGTAAGTGATGCGAGACTCGTCGCCTTCGCCGAGAAAGCGATAAGCCAGACGTTCGGGCGCAGACTCAGCTCGCTGTTGCAGCAGTTGGACCAGATTCATTTATCTAATTTGTGTTATCTGTGGATACGGCGTGGCTGTCGGGGAACCGGAACGATCGCCGGTGTCTGTGGTTCAGCGCGTTGCTGCGCCTCTTCGATCACACTGGCGAACAACTCGACGGTGGGACGTTCAAACAACTGGCGCAACGCGATCTCGATCTGAAATTTCTCTCTCACGCGCGAGATGAGTTGGGTGGCCAACAGCGAATGTCCGCCTGACTCGAAAAAGTTGTCGCTAATCCCGATGCTCGTGAATCCGAGCAGCTCAGACCATATCGAAGCTAACGCCTGCTCGACGGGTGTGCGCGGAGCGATTGGCGTACCTCGCGCTTGTGACCGCGCAACGTCAGGCGCAGGCAGCGCTTTCAGATCGATTTTCCCGCGAGTCGTGAGCGGCCATTCGTCGAGCAGCACGAACGACGACGGCATCATGTAGTCAGGCAATTGTTTCGCCAGCGCGTCTCTCAACTGCGGGATCAGATATCGCGAAAACTTTCCTTGCAGAGGATTATTGGCGTATTCACTCCAGTCGTGCTGGGACCGCAGGCGTCTCGCCTGCAAGGCCGCGATCGGAGCGCCATCGTGTGTTGCAGGCGAGACGCCTGCGGTCCCAGGAAAAATGGTCCCAGGAGCACTCTCTTTGAGCTCGCCGATGCGAAGGATGACCTGATAACGAAAGCGCGTCATCTCGTTTTCGAAGCGCCCGCGCTTGGCGAGAATATCGACATCGCTGATCTGCGGCAGATGCTCTTTGAGCGCGTCGAAGAAAGCAGGATCGAGAATTAGTTCTTCTTCATCGGCAACACGCTTGCGAACGAGTTGCTGCAACTCTTCAACCGGCAGTGCGTCGCCGCCTTTCGCCAACTCGACCGACGTGTGAAAAGCTTCGAGCAGCGGCAGACTGCGTACATCTCCGACAAACACGAAACCACCCGCACGCGTCGCCCTGACCGCGCCTTCGAGTACGCGCAAGAGATAAGTGATACTGGGAAAGTACTGCACGACAGAATTGAGAATCACAGCGTCGAAAGAGTTTGGTTCGAAGTCGCGAAAGTCGTCAGCACGTCTCTCGAACAACACGACTTCACCGTGGTTCCTGCCGAGCGCCGGCAAATGCTGCCGCACGTACGCGAGCGCAGCCGGTGAAAAGTCTGTGCCGACATACGATTCGCAACGCGGCGCGAGGTTGAAGAGGAGCAGCCCCGTGCCGCATCCGATCTCCAGCACGCGTTGCGGCGCAAACGAGAGAATGCGATCGACCGCGTCATCCACCCACTCGCGCATCTCTTCAGCAGGAATCGGCTCGCCCGTGTAACTACTAATCCAGCCGCTCGTGTTGAAGGTCGGATCGACGAGCGGCGCAGTCTCATTGAAGACTTCGTCATCGTGGACCATCTGCCACTGCGCGATCTGATCTTCTTCGAGTTCCCTCGTCACTTGTCCGTGTTCGCCATTAAGCGACGGCGCAAGCGATTCGGCGCTCTGCGTGACGTAAGCAACGAGGCGTTTATCGCCACTTGAGTGTTCGCGTGCAACTACCAGTGCTTCGCGCACCGCCGGATGTCGTTTGAGCGCGGACTCAATCTCTCCAGGCTCGATGCGATAACCGCGCACCTTCAACTGCTGATCTACGCGGCCGAGAAATTCGATCTGCCCATCGTATAAGTAACGAGCCCGATCTCCGGTGCGATACATGCGCGCGCCGCGGTCGCGCCCGAAAGGATCGGGGATGAAACGTTTCGCCGTCAGCTCAGGACGGACCAAGTAACCACGCGCAACTCCGGTCCCGCTGATGTAAAGCTCGCCGGGCATACCCGCGGGAACGGGTTCGAGATGATGATCGAGAATGTAGACGCGCGTGTTGGCGATGGCGCGGCCAATCGGGAGTGAAGCACCAGTTAACGGCGTGCTCGCTTCCGGCTCGTAGAGCGTGGAAGTGATTGTCGTCTCACTCGTTCCATAAGCGTTGATTAATCTGACGCCGGGCACGAGTCGTCGCCAGGAGTCAAAAGCCTCGAGCGAAACACGTTCACTCCCGACTACAACCACGCAGAGACACGGCGGCACGCTGCTGCGAGTCGCCGCCAACTCTCTCACCCATTCGTGCCAGAAGGGCGCGGGCAGATTGAGCACAGTGAGCTTCTCATTCTCAATCAAGCGCAGCAGCGCGGCGCTGTCCAATACCTTTTCACCCGGAAGAAAAATGCTCGCGCCGCTCAGCAACGCGGAAAAAATCTCCTCGGCAGCCACGTCGAAGCTGATCGAAGCAAACTGCAAAACGCGATCGTCTGGAGTAAGCCCGTAGGCTGTCGAGATGATCAGGCCATGGTTGACGAGCGATTGCCGTGAGATAGCGACGCCTTTCGGTTTGCCTGTGGAACCGGAGGTGTAAATGACGTACGCGAGGTTGTCGCCCGTTGTTGAGGGAACGAGATTACTTTCACTCTCGCTGGTGATGTTTTCGCGTTCACGATGGAGTTGTTCTTCGGTGAGCAGCTTTGAAGCGCCCGCATCTTCTAGCATGAACGCGCGACGTTCGAGGGGCAGCGAAGGATCCAACGGCAGATACGCCGCGCCCGTCTTAAGAATGCCAAGCAATGCGACAATCATCTCCGGGAAACGTTCCATACAGAGGCCGATCAGTGATTCAGGCCCGATCCCGCGCGCCGCCAAAAAGTGGGCCAGACGGTTTGCCCGCCGATTGAGTTCCGCAAACGTC
>DASXXL010000825.1:0-2954 GCA_036503085.1 Pyrinomonadaceae bacterium
GTATGCGATCATCGGCGCCGCCGGCCCGGTGCGTTTTTATCAAAAGACGGTCGGCGCGATCATCATTCCCGACAGCGAGCCCGGCATCTACACCGATCTCCTGAAGAGCAAGCAATGAACTCGCTTCCACCCGGACCAAAGGGCAGCCTGATTATGGGTGTGATGCGCGAGTTCAATCGCGACACGCTCGGCTTCATCGCGCGCTGCCGGCGCGATTACGGGGACGTCGTGCGCTCGCGCTTTCTCTACGTTACCGCTTACTTCGTCTACAACCCCGCGGACATCGAAACGCTGCTCACAACCAACGCGAAGAGCTTTCGCAAAGCGCAATCGCTGCGTTCGCCATTCTTTCATCGACTCGTCGGCAACGGGCTCGTTACGAGCGAAGGCGACTTCTGGCGGCGGCAGCGCCGGCTGGCCCAACCCGCGTTTCACCGGCAGCGAATCAGCTCATACGGCGACATCATGGTCCAATACGCCGAGCGCGCGATGGCCAAGTGGCAGGACGGCGAACATCGCAATGTGGCGAAAGACATGACGCGCCTCACGCTCGAGATCGTCGTCAAGACGCTATTCAATTCCGACGTTTCAAGCGATGCCGATCATGTCGGCGCGATGCTGTCGCAAATCTCGAAGCCGTTTGCTTCGCAAGCGACGTTGAAATGGATCGCCGATAATCGG
This sequence comes from Pyrinomonadaceae bacterium, assembly GCA_036503085.1. Taxonomy (GTDB): domain Bacteria; phylum Acidobacteriota; class Blastocatellia; order Pyrinomonadales; family Pyrinomonadaceae; genus PSRF01. The sequence continues at coordinate 682 of DASXXL010000825.1, forward strand.
CTGCCGACGCCCGGTCACTATCGCTACTTCAACGCCGTGCGCGAAATCGACAATATCGTGTTTCGCATCATCGCCGAGCGGCGCGCGAGTGGAACCGACGAAGGCGATCTGTTGTCGATGCTGTTGCAGGCGCAAGACGAAGACGGTAGCCGGATGAGCGACGCGCAATTACGCGACGAAGTGATGACGCTGTTTCTGGCGGGCCATGAAACGACGGCGCTCGCGTTGTCGTGGAGTTGGTATCTGCTCGCTAGAAATCCCGAGGCGGAGCGGAAGTTTCATGCGGAGCTGGAAGAGGTGCTCGGCGGTCGTGCGCCGCAGGTTTCGGATCTGCCGCAATTGAAGTTTGCGGAGATGATCGCGAAGGAGGCGATGCGTTTGTATCCGCCGGCGTATGCGATCGGGCGTGAGGCGATCGAAGAGACGGAGATCGGCGGGTTTCGGGTGCCGAAAGGGACGCAGTTGTTTGCGTTTCAGTGGGTGACGCATCGCGATGAGCGCTTCTTTGAGAGGCCGGATGAGTTTGTGCCGGAACGTTGGGCGAATGGAACGACGCAGAGCCTGCCTAAGTATGCTTACTTTCCGTTTGGTGGTGGACCACGGCAGTGTATCGGAAATTACTTCGCGATGATGGAGATTGTTTTGTTGCTGGCGACGATTGGGCAGCGGTTCAGGTTTGCGGTTGAAGACGAGGTCGAGGTGCTGCCAGTGCTTTCGTTGCGGCCGAAAAACGGGATCAAGGTGAAGCTATTCCATCGCGCGCACGATCCTGCTCCACTCGTCAATAGTTAACGTCTCCGCGCGTCTTTGTAGTTCGACACCCGCCTTACAAAGTACGATGCTCGCGCCGCCGTTTCGCTTCAACACTTCGGCCAACTCACCGGACGCTTGCCGCAAGTTATTCAAGATCGTTTTCCTTTTCTGCGAAAATCCCTTGCTTACAGTCTCCCAAAAGAGATCTTCACGTGGGATGGAGATCTGTCGCCTAAACGTCAACCGCATCACGCTGCTCCAGACTTTAGGTGGCGGGCGAAATGCGCCCGGCGCAACGTCGAACAGTTTCTCCGTTTCGCAGTACGCCTCGATCAAAACAGAAAGAAAGCCACGTTCGCTCGAACCCGCGGGCGCCATGATTCGCTCGACGACTTCGCGCTGAAGCATCACGACCATCTCGGTGAGACACGCGCGCTGTTCGATGAGTCGTTGCAGAATCGCGGTGGAGATGTTGTACGGAAGGTTCGCGACGAGTCGCGCGTGTTTTGCGGGAAGGATCTCGCGACAAAAATCTGTCGCGAGGGCATCGGCCATGATCAAGTTAAAGTTTGGGGAGCTGCCGAACTGTTCGGTCAGTAGGGGTGTGAGTTTGTTGTCAAACTCGACGGCGATCACTCGCGCGGCTCGTTCGACTAGTTGTGTGGTGAGTGCGCCGGTGCCTGGTCCAATCTCGATGATTGTTTCGTCGGCCTGTGGCGCGAGCGCGTCGATGATGCGTTGGATTGTTCGTTTGTCTCTGAGGAAATGCTGGCCGAAGCGCTTGCTCACGTATTTTGTCTCGTAGGATAGCCGGTCACTTCGATGTCGCGGCCGCGCTGGATTACTTCAACGCGTTCGAGTTCGAGCGCTTCGGACATACGCTCGACGCCACTCCAACCTAAACTACAATCACCGCCGATTATCTTTGGTGCGATGAAGAACGTTACTTTGTTGACGAGTCCAGCATCAATGAACGCGCCCGCCACTTTTGCGCCACCTTCAACGAGTACGCTCTGAATCGAGCGACGACCCAGCTCGTCTAAAACCAGACACAGATTAGACGGATCTGAAGAAAGGATCTCGACGCCTTTATCCGTTAAATCCGTGTTGTCAGTTCTCCCGAATACAATCACCGGCGCTTCACTGGTCGTCGTCGCCAACTTCGAATCGGGAGATAATCCCCCGAGCACAACACGAACGAGCGGTCGTCGCCGCTTTAAACCTGATCGATCGGTTAACGCCGGATCATCTAAAGCTACAGTCCCCGCACCGACAAGAATCGCATCGTACGCATGCCGCAACTCATGCGCGCGGTAACGCGCTTCCGGACCAGTAACCCAACGCGAATCACCCGTGCGCGTCGCGATCTTTCCATCCAACGTCACCGCCAGCTTCAAATGCACAAACGGCCGTCCCGTCTGCATGTAATGCAGGTACGCTTCGTTGATCTGCGCCGCTTCGTCCACGAGCAAACCAGTCTCAACAAGCAAACCCGCCGCGCGCAGATGCGCAAAACCCTT
>DASXXL010000826.1:0-11771 GCA_036503085.1 Pyrinomonadaceae bacterium
ACCACGACAGTAAAGATATCTGATGCACTCGCAGGCAGCGTGGCCCTTGTGAATGTCAGAGTACCAGTACCGCCATTCGGCACTGCGTCAGTGCGCGTCCAGCCTGACGGTGTCGTCACCGATACCAGCGTGGTGTTCGCCGGCACCGCATCGGACAACGACAACGATTGGGCATCGCTTGGTCCATTGTTCGTCACAGTGATCGTGTAGGTGATGTTGCCGTTCACCACAACTGGGTCAGGTGAATCAGTCTTCGTCACCGAGACGTCAGCGGACGCTGTGAGCGTGTCCGTGTCGGTCGCGCTGTTGTTACCCGGCACCGGATCCGTCACACCTGCTCCCGCTGTTACCGTCGCCGTGTTGCTCAGGCTGCCGGTAGCTGACGCCTGGACGGTCGCGTTCACCGTGTAAGTGACGCTCGCGCCAGAAGGCAGACTCAACATGTCGCCGATGTTGCCGTTGGCCGGACCAGCAGTATTGCCGGTTGCGCCACCTGCCGCAACGCTGGTGTACGACACTCCCGTCAAAATAGCCGGGAAGTTGTCGGCCACTGACGTGCCCGGAGCATCGCTTGGACCACTGTTGCTAACAACGATCGTGTAGGTCACTGGATTGCCCGGTGTCGCAGTCGTTGAGCCGTCGGTCTTGGTGATCGACAGATTCGCTTGCGGCGTGAGCGTGTCAGTGTCATTAGCACTGTTGTTGGCAGTGTTGTTGTCGGTGACGCCTGCGCCTGCGGTGACAGTCGCCGTGTTGCTCAGGCTACCGGTCGCCGAAGACTTAACGGTGGCGTTCACCGTATACGTGACGCTGCTGCCGGAAGGCAGGCTCAGCGTGTCGCTGATATCAGCGCTCGATGGACCAGCCGTATTTCCAGTCGCGCCGCCCGCGGCCACGCTCGTGAACGACACGCCCGTAAGTTCTGACGGGAACGTATCGGCCACTAACGTGCCCGGAGCATCACTCGGACCGCTATTGCTGACTACGATCGTGTAGGTCACCGAAGTGCCCGGCACCTTCGAAGTCACACCGTCGCTCTTGGTGACGGACAGATCGGCTTGCGGTGTAAGCGTGTCGTTATCCGTGGCACTGTTGTTAGTAGTGTCGTTATCGGTTACCCCGGCCGGCGCCGTCACGGTGGCCGTGTTCGACAACGTACCGGTAGCCGATGACTTGACGGTCGCATTCACCGTGTAGGTCACAGTGCTGCCGGTCGGCATGTTCAGCGAGTCGCTGATGGGACCGGAGCCCGCAGCCGTGTTACCGGTTGCGCCGCCCGTCGGTGTACTCGTGAACGTCACTCCCGTTAAATCTGACGGGAAGGTATCGGCCACGCTCACGCCATTGGCGTCGCTTGGACCATTGTTGGTCACCACGATTGTGTAGGTGACTCCCGTACCCGGGACCTTTTCAGTGACGCCGTCGGTCTTGGTGATCGCCAGATCGGCTTGCGCAATCACGCTGGTTGATGCGGTACCAGTGTTATTGCCCGGAACCGGATCCGTCGCTCCCGTCGTGGCCGCGGTCGCGCTGTTGTTGATGGTCGAGCCCGAGGCCACGCTGCTGTTTACCTTCACAGTGATCTTGAAGACAGCAGTTTCGTCCTTCGCAACGAGCGCCTTCGAGAAGACGATGTTGCCTGTGCCGCCAACACTCGGCTGAGTTGTGCCCCATCCGGTGCCGGTATCCACAGACGCGGAGACGAACGTCGTTCCTGCCGGAGTCGCGTCAGTTACCGTGGCGCCCGCGGCATTCGGACCATTGTTCACGAAGTTGATCGTGTAGGTCAGGTTCGTGCCTGCGATTACTGGATCGGGCGAGTCAGTCTTAGTGACTGCCAAATCGGCTTGCAGGTCGATTGGGGTACATGTTGGATCGGCAGTCCCAACAACGTCCGGATCGTCGGTAAGCACGGTGGTGAAGTTCGTGCCCGTGACTGAGCCCTGGTTGCAAACCGTGGCGCCCGGTCCCGGGAACGGATTGTTCACCGTCACGTTGAACGTGATCGTGACGGTCTTACCGGCTGGAAGTGTTCCGATACTCAGCATCACGTCAGCGAACGTCATCGGGACGTGCATCGCGTGACTGCGCAGCACGCGCGAATTGCGCCGCGTGTTCATAGCAACCGACTGGTTATTTACGTCGCGTTGCTGTGTGCTGCTCGCCGCGCGAGCCTGCTCCTTCGTGTTTGATTGCGGAGTCTGCACCTTACCGACCGTGCGCAGTTGGAATGATGGCGCGCGTCGCGTTCCAGCGCCGAGCGTGTTCTCCATCAACCAGGCTCCCGGTCCTTGCAGTGTCGCCGACTTGCTACGGCTAACTTGCGTACCCAGTTGCCGCATCAGCACTGTCAGAAGGTCGATGCGATTATCGGCTGCGCTGATTTCGGTGCTCTGTCGTTCCTTGTCCGGCACGGCGACTTCAAACTCGTTGTCGTCGGACGGAGTGTTGTCGAAGTACCAGCCGTAACCGGCCGCCGTTGCATCGAGCACGATCTTGGACGAGTTCGCCACTGCCAGTTCACCATCCGGGAGATCCGCGATTTCAACCGGTAGAGACTGAATCTTCGCCAGGTTCTTGCTCGAGAGACCAGCTTCGGCCCATCTGGCAATCGCCGCCTGAAGCATCGCTGAAACTTCCGAAGGCGTCAGGCTAATGACGTGCTGCGGGTCCTTGTTCTCGCCTTTAACGGCCCACAAAATGTTGTCGCTTTCGGTTGCCAGATTGACGTTGGACGACACGCTTTCAGTACTGAGACTGCTGGTGGTCGGACCCGCCGAAACTGGACCCAAAGCAGGTGACGAGCAAGCCGCACCGCCAACGAAACCGCCGCCGGGTGACTGCACTGTCGCCGAACCGGTTTCACTACCGGTGTTGCGACCCTGAATGTAAGCAACTACCGCTGCCGTGTCCGTGGCCGCGCCACCGTAACCCGGCAACCGCACTGTCGTACCGAAGCGCTGGCGCACGCGGAAGTCCGTGCCGCCGTTCGCGCTGCTGCCCGCAATCGAATTCGCCAGCGCACCCGCGCCGCCGATGTCAATACACATGAAGCTCGTGTCGGCTGTTGCGGCGCCCGCCTGCGCGAAGATGCCGTTGTTCGCAAACGAGCCGGGATTCGAGATCGTGTTACCCGTGATCGTCGCGTTCAGCGTGTCGGTCAAGCCGTCGACTGCGCTCAAGTTCAAGCCGGCTAGGTTCGCGTACTGCCGAATCAGGTTGTTCGTAATCGCGACCGTGATGTCACTGCTGTTATTCGCAGTGATGTTTATGCCGTCGCCTTGGGCTGAGCCTGAGTCAACAACTGCCGCGTTGCCGATAATGTTGTTGTTGATCGTGCCGGACATTGTCGAGTTGCTGCTGCTGTTGATGGTGATGGCCGAAACTACTGCACCAGTCCACGGCTGGTTCGTCGGCGTGCCGCTCGACTGGCCGTTGTTCGAGATGTTGAAGTTGACCGTCGCCGTGCCACTCGGGTTCAGCGTGATGCCGCCGCCGAGATCGTTACCACCGAGCGTCGAACCACCGTCGCCCGTCAGCGAGTTGTTCTGGAAGACGACTGTCTGCGTGGCTGACGAGGCCGCATCCGTACTGGCCTGGAAATGGTCGCCGCGGTTGTTGTTGAAAGTACAGTTCGTGACGGTGATCGACATGTTGGCGTTGTTGCTGCCGGACACGTCAGCCGCCAGGAACTGGATGCCATCGTTACCGATAGTCGACGAGACGTTCGCGTAGGTTGAATTGCTCGTCGTCAGTGTCGAGGTACCCGAACCGTTCTTGATGTAGAGGTTGTCCTCCGCGTTTCCGGTAACCAACGCATTCGTGATGCTGTTGGTGCCGAGTAGATTCGTGATCTCGATACCACGTTCCGTAACGGCGTTACCGTTGTTGATCGACTTGGAACGATTGAACGTGAACCCGTTGACGTTCAAGCCACGAATGCCGTCGTCGCCACCGCTCTGGATCGCCATCGAGGTGAGACTGATATTCGTCACGCCGCTGAGATTGATGCCCGGTCCGGTGGAGTTCTGGATATTGCCGCCGGTTCCGTTGCCGCCGATCGTCGCGTCCGCGCCGTTGCCGGTGACGGTAAAGCTGCCGCTCGTGTTCGTCATCACGATGCCGCTGGCGGCGCCATTGGACGACACGAGGGTAAGCGACATGGCCAGTGGCGTGGTCCCGCTGCCGCGCGTGATCTCGACCGCGACTCCCGTGGTCGTGGTAATGCTGCCGCTCGTCGTCGTGATTGTTTGACTATTATCAGTGGCGAGCAGACCACGCTGTCCCGCATCCGGGGTGATCGTGAGCGAACCGAAAGTGATCGCTCCGGTGTTGGTAGTCAGGCTGATGCCGGTGCCACCCGAGCCCGTCACCGAGGTATTAGCGAAATTGAGTGCCAGACTCGAAGTGTTGACGCTGATGCCAGCGCCAGTCGGGTTCGAGACTGTCGTCGAGCCTGTGGTCAAACTGCCGCCGACGCTCGTCAAGCTGAGACCGGTCGTTGCACTGTTCGAGGAAGAGAGACTTCCGAAGGTACCGTTGAGGGTACCCGTCGTCAGGTTCAACGTTTGGCCGGTGCCGTTGAGCGTCACGTCTGAAATGTTGGCAGTGCCGAAGCTGCTACCGCTGATGTCAGTCGCGGCGTTGCCACCCGTGAATCCACGCAAGATGTTGTTTTGAGCAAGCGTGATGCCAATGCCGGCGCTGGTGATGTTGACGATCGGAGCGCCCGGGCTCGTCGTCGGCAAGGCATCGCTATTTGGCGCTAACGTAATGTTGGCGATGTTAGCCAGCGTGTCCGTCGCGTCCTGACCGATGAACTTCTGACCGTTGAGCAGTGTCACTGGCCCGACGTAATCGGTCGCGCTCTCGTAGACGAAAATGTTGTCGTTCGCCGCCGGGTGATTGCCCGTTCCGTTGTTGACGGCGTTGAAAGCCGCCAGCGTGTTGAACGGGTTGGTCAGACGGCCATCGCCCGCGGCACCCGCGTTATTGTTGATGAACCAAATCATGCCGCTGACGGTGATCGTAACGGTGCCGGTATCGGTCTGATTCGGGGTGTCGTTATCGTTGAGCGTGTAGGTGAACGTGTCGGATCCTTCGAAACCTGCCGGGGGATTGTAGGAGAAGGAGCCATCCGTGCTAATGGTCACATTGCCACCCTGAGCACTCCCGAAGGTGCCGGCGGTTACACTAATCGCCGGTCCAACACCATCGAAATCCTGGTCGTTTGCCAGGACACCAGAGCCAGCTGGGACCTGAATTTCAACGTTGCCGGTCGCGGTATAGCTGTCCGGACGGGCCAACGGAGTCGTTCTTAACGTTCCGGCGACGAACGTCGTATTGGGATCGACGGTGTCAGTGAACGTTACGCCGGTGGCGTCCCCGCCAGTGGCGTTGATCCCGACCGTGTACTTCAGCGTGTCGCCGGGATCGGCTTTGCCGTCATTGTCATTGTCCGTCAAAAGCGAATCTGTTTTGGTTGCGGTGACGGTTGGTGAAGCGAAGGGAACGGGAACTGCAGAATGATTTGCGTTAAGGGAGGTGGAATGCTTGGCGTTTTTGGCTGTTTCCGACTTGCTGACCCCGCCTGGCGGCGGGCTTGACGACCTCCATAACCAACCCGAGCTTCTCGATTCAACTGAAACTGAGAACGCAATGGCCGCCAAAACGGCAACACACGCTACGGTTAGCGGGGCGATTTTTCTGGTTGACGTACTGAGACTAGTTTTACCTGTAGGGCCGGGATTGCGGTGAAAGAGACGCGAGAGTTTGTGGCTGCGGGGCATCTGTAACTCCTTTGGGTTTGGGTCGTCGTCATCAATTCTTGATGGGATTTAGTCGACATCAAACGGTTGATGGGATTTATATAGAACGATTGCTAGAGAATTTCTGGAACTTTGCGAGGGTACCAGAAATTTTAGCGTTGGACACAACTCGGAACTGGGCAATCAATTCACGGGAGATTGTGCTGGCGTTTTAGCAGCGCGGATTCTAGTGCGGCTTCCGCTGTAAGTCAAGGCAAGTGGGTGCCAAATGCCGGTGGCACGTTTGTGCCGGGTCCTGGCCCGAGCTCTGGTCCGTGGATCGGACCACCCAAGCTCACTTAAAACTCTGTTCGAAACGGACGTTGCTGAAATCCGGCGGCAGGATCCAATCGGTGGTCCCTAAGGCGACGGCACGCTCGATCGTGTTCTCCAACTCGCGCACGTTGCCGGGCCAATCGTAAGCGAGCAGACGCTCGCGCGCCTCGGGTGATATGCCTTTCAGCTTGCGATTACAGCGCGCGCCGTACTTCTCCACGAAATAACTCGCCAGCAGCATGATGTCTTCGCGGCGTTCGCGCAGGGGCGGCATCTCGAGCGCGACCACGTTCAGTCGATAATAAAGGTCGTGACGAAACTCGCCCGCAGCCATCGCGTTTTCGAGGTTCTTGTTCGTCGCCGCGATCACGCGCACGTCAACTTTGATCGTCAACGTACCGCCGACGCGCTCAAACTCGCGCTCCTGCAGGACGCGCAGTAGTTTCACTTGCAACGGCGGTGAGAGCTCGCCGATCTCATCGAGAAAAACCGTGCCGCCGTCGGCGATCTCGAGCCGCCCTTTCTTCTGCGCGATCGCGCCGGTGAACGCGCCGCGTTCGTGACCAAACAGTTCGCTTTCCAGTAACGACTCGCTAAGCGCCGCACAGTTTACAGCCATGAACGATTTCTGCGCGCGCTTGCTGTTGCGATGAATCGCCCGCGCCGCGAGCTCTTTTCCGGTACCGCTCTCGCCGCCGATCAGCACCGTCGCGTCAGTCGGCGCAATCTTCGAAATGAACTGGTAGACGCGCTGCATCGCACTGCTCTCGCCGACCATGTTGTGTTCGATGTTGACGTCTGCGAGCAAACGCTCATTTTCGTTTTCGAGCCATTCGAAGTGACGCGCGTTTTCGATTGCAACGGCGGCGATGCCCGCGATCGCAGTGACGAGTTGCAGGTGGTCCTTGTTGAACCTGTCGCGTGAATTGGTCGAGTCTAGATAGAGCACGCCGAGTTTTCGGTCGAACATCACGAGCGGCACGCACATCACGGAGTGCGCGCGTGTTTCGATGAAGCTTTCGGTGGCGAACTTCGGTTGCGTAGTGGCGTCGCTCGCGAGCACCGCGACACCGTCGCGCAAGACTTGCTGCACGATCGTGCGGCTGACGTTGACCGGCTGATCTTTTCCGTGTTTGCGATCGAGGCCGAAGACTATGTTGTCGTCGAGCGTGTCGCCGGTTGTGAGCAGGATCGCGCCGCGCTGTGCGGGAACGACTTCGAAAAGCAGTTCGAGTAGACGTTGCAAGAGGGCGTCGAGGCCGCGGATCGCGTTGATCGTCGTGCTGACTTTCATCAACGCACCCAGGTCGCGGGCCATCTGTTCGACCGCGTCGTCGAACCGCACCTGGAGTGTTGGTCCGGTCACGACTTTCACTTCGTCGAGCGTGACTTCACTCGACTTCGACTGCGATTCGCCTTCGTGCGTAAGGAAGAGAAACTGCGACTCGCCGATGCGCACGCGATCGCCGTGTTCGAGCACACGGCTGCGCACGGGAACGTTGTTGACGAACGTGCCGTTGAGACTTTCGAGATCGGTGATGACGAAGTCGCCGTCTTGCTTTTCGATCTTCGAGTGACGACGCGAGACGGCCGCGTCGGCGAGACAGACGTGCGCGGCAGTTTCACGGCCGATGATGAGCGCGTCTTCGTGGAGATCGAAGATCGTTCCCTTCAGCTTGCCTGAGATAGCTGCGATTCGCGCGGACATTGGGGAAATCTAAAAGACTAAGGCACGAGACGCCAGTTGTTGTTTGGTTTGACGGGAACCGTTTTGTTTCGCTCGACCCAGTCGATGATCATTTCGCGAATCTCTTCGCTGGAGCGATAGACTACGGGGGCGTTCTTGTACATGGTATACCCACCGCCGCCGTTCACGCGATAGTTGTTCGTGGCGAGACGAAGTTTTCGCGTCGGTGAGAGCGGCTGGCCGCGAAAACGAAGGTTCTGAATGCGCTCGCCGATGGGCTTCGAGATGTCGAGGTCGTAAGTGACACCTTCGGCGATGTCGAAGTTGTAAGCGGGAATTTTTTCGTCGACTAAATCAGACGCGGGCTTGCCCGGAACATACGCCTTGAAATACTTCGCGGAGTGTTCGAGCGCGTCTTTCAACTGCTGGCCCGTGACTTCCAACACGACGAGAGTGTTTTCGTAAACGTAGAGCCCGGCGATGTCGCGCACGCTCACCGGTCCTTTCGCAATGCGCGCCTCCGAATTGAAACTCGCCACCATCGACACGTCCGCTTTGCCCGCTTCGAGCTGCACTTTCTGAATCAGATCGAGAATCGCCGTATCGCGAAAACGCGCGTCCTTCGCCGTCAACTCTTCAGCCGATTGACCGATCGTGCGTGCGAGCCACGCTTGCGTCTCTTTGTCGTAAGGCTGCGCGATCTTCACTGCGTCCGGATCGGGTTCGACGCGATCGTCCGCCGGCAACGTGCGCGCCGACTTCGCGTAAACACGCCAACCGCCGTTCGCATTCTTTTGCAGGTACAGATCCGCACGCGCGAGATTTTTGCCCCAGTAGTTCGCCTGCGTGAGCAGCACGCCGTTGATGTAAAGCGACGGCACTTCACGATGCGTGTGGCCCATGAAGATCACGTCCACGCCCGGCACTTCCTGCGCGATCGCGATCGCTTCGTTCTCGTGCGGCACTTGCCCGGGACTCACTTCACCCGTACGCAAATCTTCGCCGAGTCCCATGTGCATCGCGATGACCACCACGTCGACCTTCTCAGTGTCGCGCAACACGGCGACCCACTTGCGCGCCTCGCTGACGGGTTCGTGAAACTCGAGGCCGGCGTAGTTTGGCGGGTTGTCCCAGTTGGGAATACCGGGCGTCGTCAGGCCGAGTATTCCGATCTTCACGCCCGCGACTTCCTTCACGATGTATGGCTTGTAGTGCGGCTGCTGTTTGGCGCTGTCGTAGGTGTTCGCCGAGAGCCAGGGAAAGTTTGCTTCCGCGCGTGCCTTTTCCAGAACTTTGAGACCGAAGTTGTACTCGTGATTACCGACGGTCATCGCGTCGTAGTTCAGCGAGTTCATCACCAGCATCATCGGATCGGGCGGCGCGTTGTTTTTGCGGTTGTGAAACGATTCGAGCGGCGTGCCCTGGATCGTGTCGCCGGAATCGATCAGGAGCGAGTTGGGATTTTCTTTGCGCGCCCGCTTGATGAGCGTCGCGATTTTCGCGAGTCCGCGGTTGTCGGGTTTGTTGGTGTAGTAATCGATCGGATCGATGTTGCCGTGCAGATCGGTGGTACTCAGGATCGTGATCTGCACGCGGTCGGGCACGAAGCTGCGCGCCACGAGCACGAGCGCCAGCAGCACGACCAGCGTCATGAACGAGTGTAAAAACGGCGAACGTTTCTTCATTGATTTACAAATATCTCGGCCGCCGTGGCGCCGTCGATTTTCACCTCGTCAACTTTTCTAAACTTTGCCCGCACAGCCGCGAGCTCGTCACGATTCTCAAAATAAGTGCGGCCGCTCTGCACGATCACGTAAACAGGACCGGGCGCAGCGGTCACATCAAACTCGCGTGAGGAGATGACCTGCGAATTCAAATCCGTGCGGCCGAAAACGGAAAGATAATAGCGCACGACGCCCGGCGTTTCGTTAGCAATCGTTGCGTCCTGTGGCGCGTTCTCACAAACAAACTTCACCGCCTCACGCACTCCGTCGTCGTAAAACTCATCGTGCGGAAAGAAATAACCAGCCCTGCCGCCACCGAGCGCATTCGTGTAAAGCGCGTAGTGTGGACCATGCGCAAACGCCGTCCACGCAGGTAAGCACACGAACAACACCGCCGCGATCACCGGCAACGCGAGCGACGCGCGCGGCGAACCGGGAAATCGCCGATGCCCCCACTGAATCAAAGCCACTACGCCCACCGCCGCGATCATGTAAACAAACGGCATCAGCGACAGCGTGTAGCGCAACCATTTCGCGCCGATCAGCGAGTAAGGCACGAGCCAAAACAGCAACATGAACAGCAGAAACGCGTAACCCACATTGCGCCAACGCCTGATCGAAATCACCAGCCCGATCATGAACGCGAGCAGCGTCATTAGCGGCACTTTCACCACGAGGAACAACAGATAGAAGTAGAGCGGCGTGCCCCAAAACGGCGTGCTCGACATGTTGTTCTTGTAGAGTTGGCCGGCGAATAAATAACCGGAGTGCGTCAGCAACTTCTCACCCATGTACGCATTCATGTAATCCCACACGGACGGCAGCAACACCGTCGGACTCGCGATCACAAAGACGGCGACGATCGACAGATAAAACCAGCCGGGCGTCTTCCCGGCGGGCTCGTTCGGCTCCGATTGCCGCACGCGAAAATTGTGATGAAAGAGCATGTTGAGCCCGAAGTAGTGCGGGAAATACTTCGAGGCGATCATCAGGCCAAACGAGACGGCACTGGCCGCGTAGCGGCGCATTCGTGTGGCGTGTTCGAGCGTGGAAATCTGCTTGGCACGCAGGAAGAAATAGAAACCGAATAGCATGAAGAAGACAAGCAGCGAGTCTTCTTTGCCGATGCGATTGTGTGTGATCGCGTTGATGCCGACGGCCCAGAACGCGGCTGCGAGCAGTGCTGTTCGCTGATCGAAGAAAGCGGCCGTTAACAGAAACAGCGGGATCACCGTCAACGCGCCGATTAACGCATTTGGCAAACGCAGCGCTGCTTCTTCGCTGTCCACCGGCGCGCCGCGCAACGAAGCCCACATCAACAGCTTCATCAACATCGGATGCTCGGAGTTGGCGGCGAAGTTACCGCGCTCGTACGCGTGAATGGCATCAAGTTTGTTCATCTCGTCTTCCGCGAACCCGATGGCATCGAGTTGGGTGACGCGGAGGCCGAAGCCCAGGAGGACCAGCAACGCGAGGGTAGCAACGATGGCCCGATCGAGCGTTGTGATTAAACCGAGCCGGTCAGTTCGCGGAACACTAATAGCGGGGGAAGCCGATGAGTCGAGGTTTAAGTTCTCTGCCACGGGTAAGCCTTGGTCAATACTCGTACCGGTCGTTGTTAGCCTAGACCAAATACTTTATGGTAATAAACCTTCGTCAGGGTTGCCAAAAGTTGCCTGCGCCTTGGCGGGATAAAATGGCGGCACTCGCTCCTTTAAGATGGACAACTTAGTCACTTCCAACATTCGCCAACGGCCAATTCGCACGCTGGTCAGCGTCGCGGGCATCGCGCTCGGCGTCGCCCTGGTCATGCTTTTCACCGGTCTCGCCCGCGGCATGTCCAACGACTTGCAGCGCCGCGCCAGCAACGTCCGCGCGGAGCTCATCTTCATGCGACCGGGTTCGTTGCAGTTGACCGCGAGCACTGCGAACCTCGATACCCGGTACATCGATCGACTCAAAGCAATCGACGGCGTCGAAGAAGCACTGGCCGTGATTCGCTATTTCTCGCAAGGCAAAGGCGGCATCGGTATCGAACAGATCGACGGCGTCGATTGGGATGCATACGCGCGCATGAACGGTTTGACGATGACGGCCGGCCATGGCCCGCAAAGCAACGACGAAATCGTCATCGACGAAACGAAGGCGCAGAACAACAACCTTCACGTTGGTGACAAACTCAAGCCACTCGGCACGAAGGAATATCGCATCGCGGGAATCTACACGCCTGAATCCGGCGCGCGCGTGAAGATGTCGCTCGCGGCGATGCAGGAAGCG
>DASXXL010000827.1:0-4098 GCA_036503085.1 Pyrinomonadaceae bacterium
TGTTCAGTTAACTAACATTCAGCTCGGTTAACCAACCCTCAGCTCAGTTAACCTACCCTCAGCTCAGTTAACCTAATCCTGTTACTTCTGTTCATCCTGTCTAGTCGCTGCCGCTGAGTTGCGTCGGCAGTGGCTTGTCGACCTTCAAGCGTGTCGGGCGGTTCGCGATTTCCCACAACGTCATGTAAATCGTGCGCGCCACCTTTTGCATCTTGTCGTAATCGATCTTGTCCGCCGAGTCGCCGGCACGATGATAATCTTCGTGCACGCCGTCGAAGAAGAAGATGATCGGAATGCCTTTGCGCGCGTAGTTGTAGTGGTCGCTGCGATAGAAGAACCGGTTCGGATCGCTCGGCGCGTCATAACGCGTGTCGAACGTCAGATTCAAGTACGACTTGTTGACCGCGTTCACGAGCTCAGCAAGCTCGGTGCTCATCATGGTCGAGCCGATGAGATAGATCGCATTCGGCCCCGTCAACTCGGCATTGCGCGGATTCGTGTCGCCTTCTTTCTTACTCCGCCCAATCATGTCGATATTGATCTGCGCGACGATGTGGTCCAACGGCACCGTCGGAAACTCGGTGAAGTAACGCGAACCCCACAACCCTTTCTCCTCGCCGCAATGCCACACAAACAGGATCGATCGTTTCGGTCGCACCGCCGCTTTCGACAACGCTTCGGCCATCGCCAGCAGCGCCGTCGTTCCCGAGCCATCATCATCAGCGCCATTGCAGATGCGGTCATTGCCGACCGGCGGACAACCGCTGCCGACGTGATCGTAGTGTGCGCCTAACGCGACGTATTGCGACTTCAAAACCGGATCGCTACCTTCCCAGATCGCAACAACGTTCTGCGTTTGGAGCGACTCAACCGTGTTCGCCATGCTCAACGTGACCTTCTTGTCCGCGTTCATCGCAAACGGCGCCGGCAAGCTGGCAGCGCTCGTCGCATTCAAGATCGTCGCCGCGGCTACGCTTTCACCCGCAAACAACTGGTTCACAACATCCGGTGAAACCACCACCGACGGCAACGACGCCGGTGGTTGCGGCGGCGCAAACTTCGCGACGAACGTCGCGCCGCGTTCCATCACGCGAACCCGAATGCGCGGCCAATTCGCGACGTACTGCGCATCGGGAACGTAGATAATGCCCGCGACGCCTTTCTGCTTCGCGTATTCAACCGGCGCGATCGAGTCTTCGCCGATCTTGCCCAACTCCGCGCGCGAGATTCCGCGCGGCGATTGGTTGGGCGTGCCGAAGATCACGGCGATCTTTCCCGCCGGATCGATGCCTTTGTAAGCATCAATGTCTTTGGATTTGATAAACCAGCCACTACCAGCGAACACGAGCGCTCCACTCGCCGTGCCCGAACCACTCGCGGGAATAAAATCAGTGCCGGTAGTCAACGCGTGCCCGTTGAGTTCGACTTTTGTTTGCCCGCTGTCCGCGCGATCGCGCCGCAACTCGATACGTTGAAAATAGCCGTCGTCACCGGCCGGTTTGAAACCCCAACGATGCAGGTTCATCGCGAGGAATTTCGCGGTCGTGTCGAGTCCGCGCGACGGCGTGTCGCGTCCTTCCATTTCGTCGGAAGCGATGAAGGTTAGATAGTCTCTCAGTTGCGCAGCGGCGATCGTGTCGACGGCGCGTTGCGCGGTTTTAGAAGCCGCCGGCCTCTTTGGGCTAGTAGTTGTCGCACGTTGCGCGCGTCGTTGCGCGTAACTTGCGGGAAACGTGACGACGAGCAAGCTCGTCAGCACGAAGGCTGATATGAATCTTCGCATTTACACTCCAGAAGAATTGCTTAAGAGAACGCTGGGGAATTGCCTATGATGCGCGAACCCCGCCGCCGGTTACGCCTCTTGCACCGCTTGCACGAGCCGCGTCAGCGTGTCTTTCGCGTCGCCGTAAAGCATGCCTGTGACGGGCTTAAAAAACAAAGGGTTCTCAAGACCGGAAAAGCCTTTGCCCTGGCCACGCTTCAACACCACGACCGACTTCGATCGATCCACTTCGAGTATCGGCATGCCCGCGATCGGGCTGCCCGGATTGTCGCGTGCGTCAGGATTCACGACGTCGTTTGCGCCGATCACGACAGCAACGTCGGTTGTTGGAAACTCCGGATTGATCTGTTCGAGCTCGTAGAGCGATGAGTAAGGAACGTTGGCTTCAGCGAGCAACACGTTCATGTGACCGGGCATGCGGCCCGCAACCGGATGAATGCCGTACTTGACCGTGACGCCGCGTTTTTCGAGCACGTTCGCGAGCTCGCGCACTGCGTGTTGCGCTTGTGCGGTTGCGAGACCGTAGCCGGGCACGAACACGACTTTGTTCGCGTAGGCGAGTTGCGTCGCGATGTCTTCCATGGAGACTTCGCGCATCGTTCCTTGATGGTCTGAGCCGCCAGCTCCGCCGCTTGCCGCGCTGCCAAACGCGCCGAAGAGCACGTTCGTCATCGAACGATTCATCGCGCGGCACATCAGGATCGAGAGTATGAAACCAGAGAAGCCGTCGAGTGTGCCGGCGATGATCAGCACGTTGTTTGATAAGACGAAGCCCGTAGCGGCGGAAGCGAGTCCGGCGTAAGAGTTTAGTAACGACATCACGACAGGCATGTCGGCCGAACCGATCGGCATCACCAGCAGCAGTCCGAACACGAACGCGAGCCCGACCATCGTAAAGAACAATGGCATCGAACCGGGCACGACGATCAGGTAAATAAAGATCACGACTGTCGCTGTTAGCAGGGCCATGTTGAAAACGTTCTGGCCCTTGTAAGTCATCGGCGTGCCGCGCACGAGTCCCTGGAGTTTGGCGAAAGCAAGCAAACTGCCGGTGGTTGTAAGTGAGCCGAGCATCACTTCGAAACCGAGTGCGCTCATTTCGATTTTGCCGAGTTCTCCGCCGTGACGATAGAACTCGGAGATACCGACGAGGGCCGCGGCGAAAGCGCCGAAGGCGTGCGAGAGCGCGGTGCGTTGCGGCATCGCGGTCATGGGCACCCAGAGTCCCATCGCGAGGCCGACGAGTGAACCGACGGTGAGGCCGGCGATGATCCACGTGTAAGTGATGATCTCGTGATGGACCAGCGTGCCGATGATGGCCATCAACATGCCAAACTCGGCGAGGTGCATACCGCGTTTGGCCGTTTCCGGATGGCTCATGCCCTTCAATCCGAGGATGAAGAGGATTGAAGCGAGCAGGTAGCTGAGTTCGATTAAGTACGTTTGCACTTTTGCTTTTTAGGTTTTCACTTGCTGCTCATGTTTGGAGTTGTGCTGCGTCGATCCCGCGAGTGCTAAGCGTAGGCTCCTTTGCGCATGTTGTACCTACTCTTTTTTAGCGACCTCGCGGCGCTTGAACATCTTCAACATGCGGTCGGTGATGACGAATCCGCCGACCACGTTCGTCGTCGAGCAAACGACGGCAACGAAACCGAGAATCGTACTGACGGTGTTGTAATGGGCTCCAGCCGTCACGATGGAGCCGACGAGCGAAATACCAGAGATCGCGTTCGTCGCCGACATGAGCGGCGTATGCAGCAGCGGCGGCACGCGCGAGATCACCTGGTACCCAAGAAACGCCGCCAGCGCGAAAACATAAAGCGCCGCGATCAATGCAGTAGGTGACATCTGTTCTCCTTAACTACTTTGTCCCAACAACGACGCGACGCGTGCGTTCACGACCTGGCCCTGGTGCGTGACGCACGATGGTCCAACAACGTCGTCCTTCATGTCGATCTGGAGCTCACCATTCTTGACGAGCAACGAAAGAAACGCCGTGACGTTGCGTGAGTAGAGCTGACTCGCGTGCACCGGCACCGTTGCCGGCAAATTCGTCGGCGCGAGAATCGTGACGCCGTTGCGTTCGACGACAGCATCCGCCTCGCTGATTGCACAATTGCCGCCGGTCGCGCCTGCCAGATCGACGATGATCGATCCGCGCTTCATCCCGTTTACCGCTTCTTCAGTAATCAACAACGGCGCGCGTCTGCCGGGCACCTGCGCTGTCGTGATCACAACGTCCGCAGTCTTCGCGTGTTCCGCAATCAACGCGCGTCCGCGATTCATCGCCTCGTCGGTAAGCTCAACCGCATAAC
>DASXXL010000828.1:0-2117 GCA_036503085.1 Pyrinomonadaceae bacterium
AGCCGCGCGACCTGCGCGATGCACCAGTCGTCGTAAGCATACTCGAGCGTTTTCGACACCGACTCGCGCTCGTCTTCCATGGCGATGAAACCGTGGTCGATATAAGCGCCGAGGCCGCGCTTCTCACGCAGTTCCGCGCTGTGCTTCATCGCCGCGAATGCCCTCTCCAGATCGAAGCCGGAGATCCCTTTCGCGGCTGCGTCAGCGATCACGGAAACGGCGTGATAACCGATCATCGTGTCAGTCTCGTTCCCGGCCAGTTCCCAAACAGGCAGACGTCCGCCCTGTTCGTATTGGGCCAGGAACGTCTTGATAAAATCGCGCGTGCGTTTCTGATCGATGAGCGCGTAAAGCGGATGCGCCGCGCGAAACGTGTCCCACAACGAAAAGACAGTGTAGTTCGTGAAGTCCGCAGCTTTGTGGATCTGGAGATCGCGTCCGCGATAACGACCATCGACGTCCATGAAGACATTCGGCGCGAGCATCGCGTGATACAGCGCGGTGTAAAAGTTCGTGAGTTGTGCGCGGCTGCCACCGCTAACTTCGATCTTATTCAGCTCTTTATTCCACTCTGCTGCGGCCTCGGCTTTAACCGTTTCAAAAGATTTGTGATTCAACTCCGACGCGAGATTCAGCCACGCGCCGTTTGTATCGACTGCTGAGATCCCGACACGCACGAGCATTTGCCGCGCTTGCCGCGTGTCGAAACGAAAATACGCTTTAATGTTGCGGCCACGCGCCTCCTGCAGGTTCGGCACGAGCTTGTCATCGACCGCGATGCCAAACGACGTCATCGGATGCGAAAACTCGATCGCGAAATAGACGATCTGGTTCTTGGCCCAGCCTTTCGAACGTCGCCAGCCGGTGATCGTCGTCGGGCTGGTGATGCTCAATCCGGAATCGAGGACCTCATCGCGGTGCGTGAGATCGAGAATGATGTTTGCATCATTTGTGGCGGGAAAACTGTAGCGATGAAGTCCCGCGTGTGTGGTAGCGGTGAGTTCGGCGAAGATGTCGTCATCGTCAAGTCTGACTGAGTAAAAACCGGGCGAGGCGTGTTCGAAGCGATGCTGAAAACGCGAGGCGTAGCCTTTCTCGGGCGAGCCGTTGTCGAGCGCGTTCAGATAGACGTCGCCGACGGTCGGCATGAGCAGGATGTCGCCGTAATCGGAGATGCCGGTGCCGCTCAGGTGCGTATGGCTGAAGCCGTAGATGATTGAGTCGGAGTAGTGATACCCGGAACAGCCGTCCCAGCCGGCGAGTCGCGTGTCGGGGCTGAGTTGGACCATGCCGAGCGGCCGCGTCGCGCCGGGAAAGGTGTGGCCGTGGCCGCCCGTGCCGATGAACGGATCGACGTAGCGCGTGAGGTCCTGCTGCGCGAAGGCCGGCGCAGAAAACAGCAGAAGCAAAACTATCTGGGAACAAACTACCCGGGACCGCAGGCGTCTCGCCTGCACGGTCAGCCAAAGGGCGTGTTGCGTAAACAAGCAGGCGAGACGCCTGCGGTCCCAGGAACTCATGGTGCGCTTGCGAGTGCGTAGATGAGACGCTCCAACGCTTGCAGATCGCGCAGGTCCAGCACCTCGACGGGCGAATGACTGTAGCGTCCGGGCCACGACAAGCTGACGTGCACCGCGCCGTAACGAACGAAGTCCGAACCGTCAGTGCCGCCGTTCGTAGCGCCGACTTGCAACGGAATTCCCCGCGCGCGCGCAATCGCGAATATTCGTTCGACCTCGACAGGCGAAGCCACGGCTGAATTGTCGAGCCCGCGAATCACCGCGCCCTGGCCCAAGGGCGCATAGGCAAAGCGCGTCGTTTCCATCGGCGAGTCGGACGAGACAAACGTGTCGACACTGAAGACGTGTTTGACCGTGGCGCCGTAACGAAGCGCCAACGCTTTCGCACCTTCGAGACCGGTCTCTTCGCGCACCGACCACGCAAAGATCACTTTGTGTTTCAGTGTTGCGGGATTGAGGCGGCGGACGGCGAGAATCAATGCCGTAGAACCCGCCCGATCGTCTAGCGCCCGGGCGGTGAAGCGAGTCGCGCCCAAGCGCGTCGCACTCTTGAACGCGGTCACTGACAACCCCTTTACGACACCGAGTTGGTCCAAG
>DASXXL010000829.1:0-3472 GCA_036503085.1 Pyrinomonadaceae bacterium
TCACGATCAACAACAAACCGCAGTTTCACTCAATCTGCTGTTACCAACCGTCAATACTCTCAGCAGTCGAAGACCCAAAGACACAGTGGTCCTGCATCATGCCGCGCGACATGACGCCGTATCACGACTTTATCGAAAAAGGCCTCGCAGCGATCCGCGCTCTCAAAGTCGGCAACGCGCTGACGCACATGGAAGGCTTCATCGACGCAAACGGCCACGTGTGGTTCACGGACGCAACGCTCCGCCCTGCCGGTGCGCGCATCGCGCCGATGTTGGCCCACGCCTACGACATCGATCCATATCGCGCCTGGGCCAGAGTCGCAGTCGACGGTTGTTTCGATGGTCCATGGGAACGGAAGTACGCCGCCGGCACGATCTTTCTACGCTCCACGGGCGCCGGCACGGTGCAACACGTCGACGGAATCGAACGCGTCGAGCGAGAGTTCAAAGACTTGTTGGTAGACGTCCGCTGGCCGCGTATCGGTGCGAACAAATCAGCGACTTACACCGGCGACGGTTTCGTTACCGTCCGTCACCCGCACACCGAAACAGTTCAAGACGCGCTGCGACGGATCGCTGAGTTGATCAAGATCACTTACAGTTCCGATGACTCACAGCTCCCATCCGCAACCTGGGAGCACAGACTACAAAATTTTCACGAACTAAATCGGCCCGCATGGGACCAAGCAAACTGAGAGGCAGGACCACAACATGGTGACTTCAGAAGCGCCGCGCGCTTTCAACCGCGAGATGTATCACGACCATCCCGAGAACGTTTTCTACGGCACCGACGACGGTGCGCAGGACGGCTCGTTCAGCGAGTTTGCTGAGATCAAAGCGCACTACGAAAGCGTCGCGCCCGAGCGCCGCGATGACATTCACATGATCAGCGTCGTCGGCGGTCTTTACGGCTTGAATCTGATCCCGTTGTGGAAACCGACGCGCCTGACGATCTTCGACATCAACCCGACGGCCGTCACTTACTTCAAACTCATCCGCGACGTGTTTACCACCAGCCGCGACGTCTTGCATTTTCTGCAACGCCTCACTGACGGCGACTACGAGGCTGCAACCGAGCGCGAGCAGTTTGTGCGTGAGAACATTCGTCTCAAACAGCGCGGCGCGTTGCCGCGCGAGCGCGGTTCAACCAAGCGCCCTTACGAACAGAGCTGGCAATACGCGTTCGAACATTTCGATCTCACGAAGCAGATTCTCAGCGAAGTGTCGCTCGAGATCCGCACCGAGCCGATGGAGAGCGACGACTTCCGTGCGTGGATTCGCGAACAGAACAACCTCTGGATCTACAGCTCGAACATCACCGAGTTTCACTACTTCGATCTGGACTTTGCCGACACCTCAAACGTGGTGCTGCTGCAGATAATCTTCCCCGGCAACGTGCAACTACTCGATCTCGCTTCACTCGCCGGTGGTCCAGTGAAGGTCAACTACGAGATCCCGCTCAGAGCGACTCGCGTTTCGTAAACAGCGGCGCACATTTCTTAAACGGAGCAGAAACAAAATGGTGAACAAGACGAGGATCAAAACCGATGCGGCGCCGCCGGCGATCGGCACTTACTCGCAGGCGATTCGCACCGGCGATCTCATTTTCGTGACCGCGCAACCCGGCCGCGATCCCGACACGGGCAAACTCGAAGAAGGTCTCGAAGCGCAAACGCGCCGCATGTTCGCGAACCTCGACGCGATTCTAAACGCGGCCGGCTGTTCGCCCGCCGACGTCGTAAAGGTCACGCTGTTGCTCGCGGACATCAAAGACTTCAAAGCAGTCGATCAGATCTATTCCGCGTGGTTGCCGGGCCTCGGCGTCACTCCGTTGCCGGCGCGCACCGCGTTCGCCGCCGCGGCGCTGCCCGCCGGCGCGCTCGTGATGATGGACATCGTCGCGGCCTTTCCCTTGGAATGAACCAGACAGGATTAAGATGATTTACAAGAAGGCAAAGAAAAGCATCTTGTGAATCCTGCAATCCTGTCGAATCCTCATGCGAATCACGATCGTCATTGCGGGACTTGCCGGCGGCGGCGCTGAGCGCGTCGCGGTAAATCTCGCAAACGCGTGGTCCAATCGTGGTTACCAAACGACAGTCCTCACCCTCTCGCAAAACGGACGACCTTCTGCTTACAAGATCGACGAAAGCGTTGCAGTGCGCGACGTCGGCTGGCCGCGCGGCGGGCGCGAATATGAGCTGAACGGAAGTGCGGTCGCGCCGATCGTGCGCGGCTTCTACGCAAACGACTCGACCATCCTGATGCCCGACATCACGATGCTCGCTTTGCTTCGCTTCGCCATCCTGCGCACCGAGCCGGACGTCGTCGTTTCATTCATCACGCAGACAAACGTACGCGTACTGGCGGCGCTAAATGAATCGAAAGTACCGGTGATTCCTTGTGAAGTCACAGACCAGCGCCGTATCGACATGGGAAACTGGAAACGACCGCGCGACATGTATTACCGTCACGCCGCTCACGTGGTCGCGACTGATCCGGTGATCGCCGACTGGTTATCGGCTCGTGGAGCAAAAGCGATCTCAATTCACAACCCGTTACACACACCGCCGACTCCAATCTCTCCTAAACAAAACATGCGCAAGCGGGTGATCACGATGTCGCGCTTGTCGATGGAGAAGCGCGTCGAGTGGATCGTGCGCGCCTTCGCCTCCCTCGCTGAAAATCATCCGGATTGGGACCTCGAGATTTACGGCTATGGACCACAGCAAAACTTTCTCGAACACCTCGCCGAAGATCTCGCGCCCCCAACACGCATCCGAGTTTGCCGTTTCTGCCGCGACTCATACCGCATCCTCTCAGACGCTCACATCTTCGTCTCCGCATCGTGGATCGAAGGCTACGGCAACTCGATCTGGGAAGCGCTCGCTTGCGGCGTGCCCGTGATCGCGATCGACGCTGGACCATCAATCCGCAGACTCGTGCGTCACGAAGTCGACGGCCTGGTAATCAACGGCGAGGGCGTGCCCGAGCTGGCCGCGGCGTTGGAACGTTTGATGAGCGATGACGTGGAACGAGAGAGGTTTGCGGCGAACGCGCCGGACGTCGTCAAACGGTTTTCAATGCAAGCTGCGCTGCAACAGTGGAACGAGCTGCTAGCTCCTTTTCATACTCGCTGACGTAATCCGCGGCCATGCGCTGATAATGAAACTCGCGCATCGCTTTTTCGCGACACGCTTTTGGTGAGATGTTCGCGATGTTGCGCAGCGCGTTGACATACTCGCGATCGTCGCGACAGATAAAGCCGACATCGGGAGTGATCAACTCCGGGCACGCGCCCTTGTTGCTGCAGATCACCGGCGTACCCGACATCAAGGCCTCCGCCATCCCCAACCCAAACGCTTCATCTACGCGCGTGGGAAAGAGAAACGCTTTCGCGCCCGCGAGCAGTTCGGCTTTGCGCTTGCCGCGCACGTCGCCGACGTAATGCGCACCGATCTGCCGGCAGAGC
>DASXXL010000830.1:0-2705 GCA_036503085.1 Pyrinomonadaceae bacterium
TCACCGCGGTGCAGCGGAAAGGAATCGATTCGAAGTTCCTGACTTTTCCGGACGAGGGCCATTGGGTGTTGAAGCCGCAGAATTCAGACCTGTGGTATCACACAGTGCTTGATTGGCTCGACAAGTATTTGGAGCCGACGGGTTCGCAAACCACGCGCGCGGAAGGCCAGTAGTTCACCACAGAGACACGGAGACACAAGAGAAGAAGCTCACTTTCTGGAACTCGCAGGCCGCTGGCGGGTGATAGTGGACTGTAACCTACTCTCCCTGCGCTCGACCCAACCTCTACGAAGGAGAGATTACCCATGCATCCCACGCGTGTCGTTCTTTTCTTGGCTCTAACTCTGTTCGCTTGCACTTCGGCGTTCGCACAACGGCCCGGGCCGGAATTTTGGCGCAAAGTCGGTTGCGAGCCGTTCGAGCCGCGCACAAAACTCGAAGCGCTCGAGGATCAGCACGGCATTGTCGTTATCAAAGCGTTCACGCGTATTACCACGATTGAAGTGCGTGGTGTGCGCATTGATGCGGTAGACATGCGCGAGATGGGCGGCATAGGGCGGGCGCGCGGCATCGTGCTTTCACTGGAAAAAGAAGGCGGGAGAGTGAATGACAATCGCGCGTTTGTCGATTACGAAGAACTCGATTCGTTGCTGAATGCCATCGATTCGATGGTGCGCGTCGACGAAACAACGACACGCATGCCCGGCTTCGAAGCGCGCTACACTTCGCTAGGCGACTTGGAGATCGCCGTGTTTCGACAAACGCGCAGTGGCACCGCGGTCCTACTCGCTACCGGCATCTGCGATCGTGCGACGCAGACGATGACGCTCGACGACCTCGCGAAAGTCAAAGCGATGATCCAGGAAGCGAAGACGCGTCTCGACGAAAACCGGTAACACGGATCAACACAGATCTATGTTTATCTGTGTTCAGTCGACCACGCGCACGCGAGTCTCAGCGCCGTTAGTGCGGATCTCGGGCACGTACATCGCATGGCCCAACACCGGCAACGCATGAAACGCGCCCGGTGCTTCGGCTCGCATCTCGTAGCTCATCTGCCACACGCCTTCCGGCAGATGGTCTATAAACAACGCCACTTTTCTATCGCGCAACTCCTGGTACACCCAACGCGAGCGGTTCGTGAATCCGCCACCGGACTTCAACTCACGAATTGTCACATCATCGCCGCTGCGAACCTGCACCGCTTCGAGTCCCGCCGGTTTCAGATCTTCAAACAGCAAATACTCGTAGTTGTTCTTCGCTTCGACCGTCAATACGACTTCGATGCAATCGCCGCTCTTCACGGTGTCGCCGTCGTTGAACGGCACGCGCTCGGAGACGATGCCTTTGAGCAGCGTCGGATGGTTCACGAGTTTGAAATACTGCCGGCGCACGAAGATCTCGTTGCCGGCAGGTTTTAGCGGTTCTTCGAGACTGAAGAACTCGGCCTGCGCTGAAAAGTAGAGTGGGCCACTGCCGTTCTTACGCACGATCGTGATCTCGTTTTGTCCGTCGCGAATCAACTCGCGCGAGATCGCAAACTTGCTCGGCGCGCTCAACGCTTCATCCGCAGTGATCTGCTTGCTGGTAACCGGAGTGCCGTTGACCAACAACTCATAGCCAACCACCGGCTGCACTTCCCCGCTCACGCGCAGGAAGTCGTTGAGCGTCAGCACCACGATCGCGGTGTCGCGCGTGTTGCTCCACTGCGCGCCGCGGCGGTTTTTGATTAGCCAGTTCGTCACCGGCTCAACCAGCTTGTTTTGTGGATCGATCGCCAGCAGCGCGCGCAACGCGAACGCCGTCGCTTCGACGCCGCCGTCGGACCAGCGCCAGTAGATGCCATCTTCGCCCCAGTGCGCCGTGCCGATCACGGACGGATCGGAGGTTTGCACTCCACGCTGCACGATCGACGTGTCGGGTTGCGCATCGATCTTCACGCCGTTTTCAAGGTTCTCGATCAGCGTTTTTGCTTCGCTATTGAAACCGTAGTTGTGCGCCGACAACGCGAGCAGCGCGCGCGTGTAAGCGTTCAACTTGTCGCGGTTGGTCCACAGATTGCGAAACGCAGTGTCCTGAAACTTCCCGACCTGCGAAGCTTTTTGCGCGTTGTGATAAACCGCGAGCGCGTGCAGCATCCACGCCTGCTCGTCGTAGTTCGTCTCCTCTTCCACGAGCTCTTTGTCGAGATAACTAACTGCCCGTTCGAGCACGTCAGACTTCACGTCGATGCCGGCCTGGCGCGCGAGCGTCATGCCCCAAATGACGTAGGCAGTCATGAAATGATCGCTTTCGCCCTGCTTCCACCAGCCCCAGCCGCCGTCACTGTGCTGAAAGTCGTAAAGACGCGCGAGACTTTGTTTGGTCATCGCGTCGAGCTCTTTCAGATCGTGACGTCCTTTGGGATGCGTGGCATCGGCAGTCGCTTCTTCGATGCCGCCGAAGATCTTGTTCATCGCGGTTTCGGGTTTGAGTCCGAGATCGCGCAGCGTCTTCGCCGTGATCACCGCCGGCAGGAAACGACTCATCGTTTGCTCGGTGCAGCCGTACGGGTAATCGATTAGATACGGCAGCGCGTCGAGCATCGTAGTCGCCATGCTCGGCGCGATCTGGACCGTGAGTCTGGTGGAATCAGTGCGGCGCTCTTTGGGAATGTCGAGCTTGACCGCGACGCTGTCGCCGCGCATCTTGCCCGAGCGTGACAC
>DASXXL010000831.1:0-2906 GCA_036503085.1 Pyrinomonadaceae bacterium
GCCGCGCCGGCGTGCATGAAACCGCGAGTTAGACCAATCAAACCTTCGCCTTTGACGTCTTTACCGAGCGCGCTGCTACACGCGCTCAACACGACCAAATCAGCGGGCAGTTTCAAATTGTAGATATCGCGCAGCCGCAGAAAGCCGTTCTGAGGGTTGCCTTGTTCGTCGAAGAGCGAGAGGACGATGCCCGAGAGCTCGGGCCGTTCGTTGTTGATGATGCCGTGCGTCGCGATATGGACGATACGATAATTCGCCAACTCCGAACTGAAGACGCGATCGCGATTAGCGGCAAAGCCGGTTGCTTTCAAACTCGTGCTGGGCGGCGCGAGTGCGGTGATTTCATCGGCTTCGCGTCCGGACGCGAGCAGCCGCGGAACTTGCAACCCGTCGGGCGTGACACCCGCATCGCGGAGCGCGCGGCGCACCGCGAACAACTCCGACGAGGATTGGTCCGACGCGTTTGGCGCGTTTCGATTGAGCCGTGGATCGCCGGCTTCAAACACCGGATCGGCGAACACTGCGATTGAGTTCGTCGCGGTTTTGCGGGCGGCAATCTCCGACAACAAAACGGCGAGCGTCGAGGCGGAAGGCTGGTAGACGATCTCGTGGCGCGAGATGAGTGACGCGTGCGACTCGGGATCAAGCAGGATTTGAAACGGAATGTATTGCAACGCGCCGTCGGGAACGATGAGCAAGCGCCGCGTGTTCAGCCGGCCGGCCAATGGACCAAGCAACAACTTGCTCAGCAAGGTGATCTCCGCCGGCATCGCAGCGTCGGCTTTTTCTTCACGCGTGGCGCGCGCTTCAATCGATTCACCGGCGACGATTTGATGGGCCGCGATCAGATCGTAGAGACGTTTGACTGACGCTTCGATCTCTTTACGGCCGGCGAGATCGAAAACCGCAGCGCTGTTTCGTGTAATGGCCCACGCGTAGCTGCGTTCGTCCGTGAGGGCAAACTCGACGAGCGTTGTTTCGTCGTTGAGTATCTGTTGTTGCGTTTGTTTGAGGTCCAGCGTCTGCGGCAGCAGATTGATTCCTTCGAGCAGCGATCTCGCGCGAGCTCGTTCGCTGGCCGCGAATGCTTCGCGATCGAATCCGGCCGTGGGCTCGCGTTTGTGTTGGAGCAGCAATACGTCGATATAAAGATCGTAACTGTCGCGAACGGTGGCGAAGTAACTCGTGCGCAGATCCTGACTCGATACATTCGTGCGCACTGTCTCGCCGAGCTTGATTGCCGAGCTGATGTCGCGAATCGCCTCGTCCAACTTGCCGCGGCCGCGTTCGAGATGAGCGAGGTTGTAGAAACTCAGCATTTCGCTCTGCGGATCGGACGAATGTTGGGCCAGCGACAACGCTCGTCGATAGTAGTGCGCGGCACGATCGAATTGGCTCTGGGTTTCGTAAGCTTTACCGATGCAGTTGAGCGTGTAAGCAGCCTCGCGCTGGTCCGTTGCGACGTTGATTAAAGCGAGCGCTTGTTGAAACGATTTCAGCGCCCGTGGACGATCGCCTTGCGCGTCGTAGACCAGGCCTATTACTCGCAACGTGATCGACTCGAGCCGCCGCAACTTGAGCGCGCGGAAACGTGCCAAGCCGGTGTTGAGATTCTCAAGTGCTTTCTGTTCGTCACCAAGTGCGTGGTAGATCGTGCCGAGATTCATCCAACCCTCGGCGGCGCCCCACTGCTGGCCGTTTGCCTCAAACAGCTCCTTAGCTCGCTCGCAGTATTCCAGCGCGGTTTGCAGATCGTTCATTTCGAGCGACACCGCGCTGACGCCGCCGATCGCCATCGCTTGCGAGGTCTTGTCGCCGATGCGTTCGGCCAAAACGTTGGCGGACTGATAAGCAGTGAGCGCTTCCTGTTTCTCGCCGAACTTTCGCTTGATGTTGCCGGTCGCGATCAGCGCGAGCGTCTCGATACCGAGATTTTTTGCGGACTGTGCCAACGACACGGCTTGTTGAGCAGACGTGAATGCGTTTGCACGTTGACCGGCGTTTGAATAGTAGTAACCGAGAGCAATGAGCGAGAGCGCCTGGCCGCGCTGTTGGCCCAACTCGCGCCAGGTCGCGAGCGACTGTTGCTGCACTTCCGTCGCTTTGGCGAGATTGGTGTTGTAGAACGTTTCGCCGAGCACGTACAACGCCTCCGCTTCAACGCTTCGCTCGTGAAGACTTTGCGCGATTGCGAGCGCGGTTTGGCAGTTTTGTTTAGCTTGATCGTTGTCGCCGGTCAGGAAATAGAGATAGGCGAGATCGTTGTGAACACGCGCTGCTTCGAGTTGATCTTTCGTACGCCTGGTTAGCGACAGCGCCTCTTCGTAATTCTGTTTAGCCTCCGCACTCTTGCCGAGCAGTTGCAGGATCTCTCCGGCGTTGCGCAAGGCAGTCGCGGCCGGCGCGAGTTTTCCTTTCTCGATCCATGAGTAAGCGGCGGCGCGATAGTTGAAGATCGCCTTGATATTTGCGTCTTCGGTTTGTTCAGCGCGCAAACGGTCCGCGTCTGCGGCGAAACTTTCCGCGTTGACCACACGCTCGTCCGCGGCGTGCACCGTCATACCGACGAGCAGGAGAGAAGCCAGCAGGTAGAATCGAATCAAAAGGTTTGCGGGTCTGTAGCAACTCATCGCAAACGCAGCATTTCCTGTGTGACCAGATGCGCGCGCCGCTTGCGCAGGCACGCGTCAGGGAAGAAGACGTTCGGCGGATTGCGCATGCTGTGGATATAGTTCCGCGCCACACCGGAGTTCATGCGATCCGAGATCATGCGATCCGAGATCATGCGATCGGAGATCATCCGATCTGAGATCATGCGGTCCGAAATCATCCGCTCGTCGTCCATTCGCTCCGTGGTCATGCGCACTGCAAACAACCGCTCTTCGATCGTCCCGTTCAAGGCCTTG
>DASXXL010000832.1:0-3586 GCA_036503085.1 Pyrinomonadaceae bacterium
AGATGCCGACTGAATTCATGTACCGGCGTTCAACCGTCGCCGGAATCTGGTTACTGCTGATCGCAGGCTCGGTTTACTTGTACGTCTTCGAGCCGGGCCGTTCGGGCTTCTTTCCGCCGTGCATGTTTCGCCTCATCACCGGCTTCCAGTGTCCGGGTTGCGGGTCAACACGCGCAGTTCACCAGATCGTCCACGGGCACTTCGCGGCCGCGTTCATGCTCAACCCGCTGCTCCTACTTGCGCTGCCGTTTTTGGTTTACGCCTTTCTGCGCTACAGCGCGATCGTGATGCAGGGCGATGTGCCGCAAAAGAACTCTCTACACCCGCGGTACATCTATGCGATCTTCTTTATCGTGATGGGCTTCTGGATCTTCCGCAACACGCCCCTTTATCCCTTTGTGTCTTGACGCCCGCCCCTTTGTCCGCTTATAAAGAACGCCTAATTCGCCCCATTCCTCATCGCCGTTAGTTTTCCGAGCTGAGGTAATCGCATGCACGGTCTAACCCCCGGACAGTGGTATCTACGTTTTACGTGTAAGCACTGTGGGGCGAAACAGGTTCTTTTCGCCGATTTGTCACGCGGCGAGGCGCGCATCCGGGCGACGTACGTTGTGGAATGCACGAGCTGTCTGCACAAAGGCGCGTACGATGCTGACGACATCGAACGCTATCACCACCCGCCGGATCGGGAAGAGTGAACCTGGCCGCGCACGATACTGTTCACGGCAAGACTCAGGCCCATGACGAAGTAAAAGACGGTGACGACTTCGGAGTCGCCCCAGTTGTAATGGACCACTCCGCTCGCAAAGAAACCGACAAGGCCACCGAGTGCGCCGAGCGCGATCCCGCGTACTTCACTCGAGCCGTCTATCCTGATTAAACCGGCGAGCATCCGGCCATACACGGCGAGCAGAATAAGCCACACGATTAGCGCGGGCACGCCGCGTTCGAGTGCCATCTGCAGCAGGTTTGAGTGCATGTGACCAATCGGCAGACGGCCATTATCGAATAGGCCCCACTCGCGCCAGTGTCCTTTGATCGAATCCATGCCGATACCAACGAGCAGATGCCGCGGGTTGCTGACGAGTAGTTGAAAACCTTCGCGCCAAACCGTCTCGCGCCAACTCGTCGATTGATCTTTTGCGTCGACGAAGCCGACGTTGCGCTTCTGCTGCAACAGGATCACGCCGCCGAGAACAAGCGGGATCGTGCACGCAGCCGCGATTAGCAACGTGCGTCGCGAGACACTCAGCGCGAGCATCACGGCGGCGGACAGTGCAAAGCCGATCCACGACGCGCGCGTCACCGTCAGCGCCAGTGCGAACACGAGCCCCACCACCGCAACGAACAACAACGCGCCGTACACACTCTTCTTCCGCTCCGCCGCCAAAAATAATCCCAAGGCCAGCGAGGCGATCAGTTGCAACACTTCCGCATACGTGACCCAGTGGCCGTAAAATCCCGTCGCACGCCAGTCACGGCCACGCGACCAACCACTGATTCCCAACTGGTCCAACGCCGTGTTGCCCGGCAATAATTTCCCGCGCGGCACTTCCAGCACCGGCATCCACTCCACGCGATAGATGCTGACCTTCGCCGTTCCTGAAGTGGCGATGTTCGTGGTTCCCGATCCGCCGACCGCAAGCGCTGCCGCTAGTTCATCCGGACTTCCGATCGGCTTGCCATCCACTTCCCAAATCGTGTCACCATCGAGGATCGGCGTCGGCTGTTGCACGGTGCGCGTGTGAAAGACGGCTTTCGCCAACGGACTTTCCGCACTGACACCCTGCACTTTCACGCCGCGTCCGATCGCAAATTCTCCCGCCGTTAGCAGCACGTTGATCATGCACGAACCGATCAACGTCAACGCGAGCACGTGGACCAACCGCAACCGGCGAACGTTCTGGGCCACGAGATAGACGATCGTAAAGAGACTCGCGCCGCGCATCTTGCCAATCGACACGATCGGGCTGTAGGAAAAGACGCCCGACACGCCGCTCAACACGAAGAAGCCGAGCAGCCAATAGTCGACCGGCGTGCGAAAGAGCTTGGGCCGCGGATAGAGAGCAAAGCGCAGCACCCAGAACAAAAGTCCGAGCAGCCAGAAAGTTTGCGTGGCCGCGATCGAGTGCGGCGCGAAGATGGCGATGAGTAAAATGCAGCCGACGATGGCGCGTTCGCACCATCCTGATAGTCCGCGATTCGAAATCTGCGACGTCTGCATTAAAATGTTCGCGGTCTAATATATTCCATCCAAAGGTAAATGCATGCGTCGAATCATTGTTGCGCTGGTGTTTTGTGCCTCTGTTTGTGCTTTGGCGATTCCGGCTTGGTCCCAATCGGGCTCGCCTGCCGATGAAGTAAAAGCGATTCAGGAAGACGCGCGCGTCAAGGCGGCGTTTGCGCACATCGACGAGGACCGCGACGCGATCCTGCGCGAGTGGATCGCGATCACGGAAATCAACGCGCCCTCGAAACACGAGCAGGAACGCGCGAAGTTTCTCGAAAGCATACTGCGGAAATACAAGCTCGACATTCGTTACGACTCCGCCGGTAATCTCATCGCCACACGCAAAGGAATAGCCGGCAAACCGGTCACTGTTTTCGACGCGCACATGGACACGGTCTTCCAACCGGGCTTGAAGATCAAAGCAACTGTCCGCGAAGGTCGCGTCTACGCGCCCGGCATCGGCGACGACACGCGCAACATCGAAGCGCTGCTCGCGACGATTCGCGCGCTCGACGCAGCGAACATTAAGACCAAAGGCGATCTCGTTTTTGTTTTCACGACCGACGAAGAAGCCGGCATGACCGGCGCCAAGCAGTACACCAAAGACAACAAAGGCCTGGTTGATTACTACGTCGCGCTCGACGGCGGTTACGAAGGCTTCACTTACGCCGGCATCGGCATCAACTGGTATCGCCATCACTTTATTGGGCCAGGCGGTCACACGCGTTCGCGGACGCCGCCGTACTCCGCGTCGCTGCCGCTCGCGCGCTCCATCTCGCGCATCTACGACTTGAAAGTGCCGACGAATCCGTCGTCAAACTTGAACATCGGCATGTTGGGTGGTTCGGAAGTTGTGAACGCGAAAGCTTCTGATGCGTGGTTCACTGTTGACTTGCGCTCGACGAGCAACGAAGTGATCGCCGATCTCGAGAAACAGATCGCGACGATTCTAGATGAAGAAGCAAAGCGAGTCGGAATGACAGTAAAGACTGACGTGATCTCCGCGTCACCGGCGGCTGTGCTGCCCGGCAATCGCGACTCACAGCTCGTGAAGATCGCTGAAGCGGTTCATCGCGCGATGGGCTTCAATCCGCCGATCGGCAACGCCGGTTCAAACAATTCGAGCGCCGCGCTGCTGCAAGGCATAACTTCAATTTCCACCGGCGCTGGCCCATGCGAAGACTCACACGCGTTGACGGAGAACTGCGAGATCGAACCGCTCTACAAAGGCATCAAGAAGATTCTGTTGCTGGAAGTGGCGTTGGCGGGTTTAAGTCAATAGCCTTCGCGGCCGATCATCACGAAGCCAGTGCGCAGGATGATCTTGAGATCGAGCAACAACGACCAGTTCTCGAT